>JAZRBT010000213.1:0-18432 GCA_045635245.1 Candidatus Coprenecus sp. | reverse complement strand
AGGGACAGTAAGTTCGATTTTGTTTGAATCATCTTCTGTCTCGTCGATAGTGAGAATGTTCTCTTCGGCTATTTTGTTTTTTATCACTTTGGGTGGCTGAAGATGCATTCTGAAGCCTGTAGCTACAATTGTTATGCTGATGCATCCTTCAGGAAGATTGTTGTCTATAACCACCCCGCGTTTGAATTTTGCTATATCGTTGCCGGTATATTCGCTGATATACTCCATAATGGAACGGAGTTCTGAAGAAGTGATACCGTCTTTCTCATTTGATGAGATATTTACAAGGGCATTTTTGGCTGTCTTCAGGTCAAAATCATTCAGAAGGGGAGATTTGAAAGCCTCTTCCACAGCCTCGAGAGCTCTGTTCTCACCGACTCCTCTACCCATACCCATAATAGCCACACCGCTTTGTTTCATCACCATTTTGACATCGGCCATATCGACATTGATGTAACCTTTTACTGTGATAATCTCGGTGATACCTTTGACCGCGGTAGTGAGGACATTGTCAGCCTCCTTCAGGGCCTCCATAATCATCAGGTCGGGGTAGATCTCGTATATTTTCTGGTTGTCGATTATAAGCAGTGAATCGACATATTTTCTCATCTCTTCAAGTCCTTCGTATGCTCTGTGAAGATTCTCATATCCCTCATCTTTAAAAGGGGTGGTGACTACTGCTATAGTGAGCAATCCCATCTCTTTGGCAACCTTGGCAATGACAGGGGCAGCACCGGTTCCGGTACCTCCACCCATACCTGCGGTAATGAATACCATCTCTATATTGCTGCCAATCATCTTTTTGATATCCTCAATCGATTCAATCGCAGCATTTCTCCCTTTTTCGGGGTCACAACCTGCACCAAGTCCTTTGGTCAGGATGCTACCGAGTTGGAGTCTGTCTTGGATAGGAGAGGAGTTTAGTGCCTGCTGGTCGGTATTACAGATCATAAATTCCACATCGGTGATACCTTCCTCATACATTCGGTTGACGGCATTTCCGCCGCCCCCTCCGACACCTATAACCTTTATACGCGCTTTGTTGAAATTCAATCCCTCGGGGATCAATTCTTCATCATATATGTTTTTACTCATAATTATGCCTCATTATCATTTGTTTGTGTATTGAATATGTCGGAGAAGATTCTCAGGAATTTTTTCTTTTTATTTGTGTTGGTCGCTGGAGGTGTCGTGATAACCTCTCCCCAGATATTTTTATCCTGTGTCTCTTCTTGTGCATTACCATTGTCGGGTTCATTGCCTCCCAGAAGGATGAGTCCGACTGCTGTAGATGCACCCGGTTTGTAAATGTCATTGACAGATGTATTCAATATATTGGAATTGACAGGGGTGGAGATTCTGACACTCATTCCGCTGAGTTCCTTGACAAGTGTCTGGATGTGATTGAGCGATGAGGATCCTCCTGTCAATACAATTCGTTTCACCAAATCCTGATATCCCGAGAGTTTCAACTCGTGAAGAGCTGTGGCAATAATTTCGCACACCCTTGCCTCAATGGTCGATGCGAGCAGTTTGTATGGAATTTCCTGAGCCACATTGCCATATTTGTCCTTGATGGCGATGTGCTTGTTTTCCTGAGCCAGTTCGCTAAGGCAGGAACCGTGCTGGCGTTTGAGTAATTCGGCATTTTTTGTGGATACTCCGCAAGTTTGTCTGATATCTTGTGTGATGGAGTTTCCTGCAAATGGGATAATCGATATGTGGCGGATGATATTGTCGTAGTAAACCACTACATCGCAGGTTCCGGCTCCGATATCAATCATCATAACCCCAAGTTCCTTCTCGTCCTCGGTCAAAACTGCCTCCGCTGATGCTTGTGGACTGAGAATCATCTTTTTAAGAACAAGATTTGCTCTGTTCAGAACCGATTTGGTATGATTGACAGAAGAGGTCTTGCCGATGAAAAGTTTATATTTTCCATCGACCGATTCACCATCCATTCCGATGATATTGCTGCAGCCTATCTGCTCATCGACATTGTAGGATTGTGGGATAACCTCCAGAATCTGTTCTTTGTCGTTGACAGGTGTGTTGAACATCTCCTTGATCATAGTCTCGACCTCCTCCAAAGTTATCAGTTGTCGGCTGTGTGAATTGGAGCGGTTACGGTGAAGAGTATTCTCAATACTTCTCAAATGATGGCCCGAAATACCTACATAGACTTCGGAGATTTGTCTTGGCTCCGAATCGGGCATAGTGTTAATCTGTTCATTTACACTTGCGATTGTAGGGGTAAGGGTTTCGAGGCATTTTTGGATATTGGCTACATCACCTCGCACAATACCACCTTGGTAAGGGGCTTGACAGTATCCGATGATTTTTACACCGTTGGCGGTCATTTCCCCTACAATGGTCACAATTTTTGTGGTTCCCAGGTCAATTGCGGCAATATATCTGCTCATATCTGTTATCTTTATTTTTTCTTGTTACTCCTTTTAGTACAAACTATCTGGTCTGAGAATTTCAGATTTACCTCTGAATATTTTTCCCACCCGTGGACAGGTACTATCTTTTTATAATAACTCTCAAGTTTTGCAAGTTTGTATTCGAATCTGTCGATCTGTCCAAAGACTATCTTCTGGTCTCCGACTCTGCTGTAGAGATTCATATCCAAATTGTCGCAAATCTCGATCTGCTGGATTTGGGCATCCCAAAGGGGATGATTTTTTATAAATGTTCCGAACTTGAGGAGCTTCTCCAGCCACTCTTTGTTCTTTCCGTAGTAAAACCCACGATATCCCTCTTCTATAGAGAGAGGAATATTCCCCGAAACTATCGGAACGTATGAGGAAAATGATCTGACAAGAGGGAATATATACCCCTGCTCGTCTATGTAGAAACCTCCCTCTGAAGTTTGTATCCTTATCAGAGGCCGCCTCTGTGTTATTTCAATAGTCATATTCCCCGGACGATCAATTGAGATGTTGCAATGCTTGATGGCACTTTTTCTGCTCAGCATTTTCTCCAATTGGTCGATATCTATCTCACTGCGGATTTTGTTCAAAGGGTTGTAGTCCGATTCCTTGACTAGTGAGAGGACTTCCCCTTTTGATACAAACCGGTTAATCGCACTGTCGAGTATGACAGTTTTTATCGTGTGACAAACTTCTTCCTTGGCCTTGCTGCTTCGGAGAAGTTCGGCTACGACAAAGTATCCTGCAAAGAGGATGACCGTCACACCCCAAAGTATCGATGTTATAATTTTTCTAAGCATAGTGTTCCTTCAAATAGTTTTCGATAGGTTCAACCAGTCTGTCTATGTCACCGGCGCCAAAAGTAACTAAAATATCTAACTCTCTGCCTGTTATCTCATTAATAAGTTCGCTTTTTGGCACCAGTTTGGTATTCTCGCGAGTTATCCTTTGGAGAATAATCTCGGAGGTGATACCGGGCAGAGGCTCTTCCCGGGCAGGGTAAATGGGTAGCAGGATTACCGAATCTGCCAAAGAAAGGCTTTGTGCAAACTCCTTGTAGAAATCCTTTGTCCTGCTGAAAAGGTGTGGTTGGAACACTGCACATAGTTTTCTTCCCGGAAATATCTCCTTGATGGATGAAATGGAAGCAGACAATTCGCGGGGATGATGTGCGTAGTCATCGATATAAAGGATATCCTTGTTCTCAAATCTTATATCGAATCTCCTTTTTACTCCTGAAAAACTCTTTAGAGCCTCTCTGATTTTATCTGTCGGAGTTCCGTGAAGGTATGCAACTGCCGCTGCTGCAACGGCATTTTCCACATTTACTTTTCCTGGAACTCCCACTGTACACCCTTCAACGATCTCTCCACACAGATTCATTGAGAATGTAAGTCTTGAGTTTTCATTCAATTTGATGTCGAAGGGGAAAAAGTCTCCTCCGTTATCGTATGAATAAGTGTAACACTTCGCAGCGATACCTTCGAGATTGTGTTCCAGACCTTTCTTGACAATCACACTTGCTTTGACTCCCCCTGCAAATTCCTTGAATGCCTCGATCAGAGTCTGCTCGTCGTTGTAAATGTCGAGATGGTCTGCATCCATTGAGGTGATGACAGCAATCTCGGGTTTGAGTTGAAGGAATGATCGGTCAAACTCGTCTGCTTCTGCTACCAGAACATCACTGCTTGAGAGGAGCAGATTTGTTCCGTAATTTTTGGAAATGCCACCGAGGAATGAAGTTGCCCCTTCTCCCGAGTTCTGGATAATGTGGGCAAGCATTGTGCTGGTAGTGGTCTTTCCGTGAGTTCCTGCCACTGCAAGACATTTCTTGTCAGAGGCAATCTCTCCCAAAGCTTTGGAGCGTTTGACGAGTCTGTATCCGTTCTCCATCACATATACCAGTTCCTCCATATCTGCAGGAATGGCAGGAGTGTAGATTACCAAAGTATTCTCTTTGTCCTGAGGAATAGCCTCTGTATCAGGAGAAAAATGTATTTCAATCCCTTCTTTCTGCAACTCTTCGGTAAGTGGGGAGGGAGTCTTGTCATAGCCGGATACAATATAACCTGCGTGGTTATAATACCTCGCTATAGCACTCATTCCGATACCTCCGATACCTATAAAATATACAAACTTTCTCATAGGACTATTTTTTAATAAGGTTAAGAATCTCTTTTGCAATCTGTTCTCCGGCGTGTGGTTTGGCAAGGGCGAGAATATTCTTCTCCATTTGTCCAATTTTCTCTTTGTCCGAAATCAAAGA
Organism: Candidatus Coprenecus sp.; assembly: GCA_045635245.1. Lineage (GTDB taxonomy): Bacteria > Bacteroidota > Bacteroidia > Bacteroidales > UBA932 > Coprenecus. The sequence continues at coordinate 13,731 of JAZRBT010000213.1, read as the reverse complement.
ATTGATTGCACCAATCAGTTCAATATCAGCTTCGGCATCTTTGATCATCATTGCAGCATCACTTTTGACCAAAGACATAGCATTGTGGGTCTGGTGATCTTCGGCAACAACAGGGGAGGGGACAAAAATGGTCGCCTTTCCTGCAGCACAAAGTTCCGAAATGGTACCGGCTCCCGCTCTTGATACCACGATGGTAGCCAATGCCATAGCGTGCTCCATATTGAAGATGAAATCGCAGTTGAGGATTTTTCCAATTTTGCGGGAATTTTCATCTATGACAGTTCCTCCGTTCGAGTTGAAAAACTCTACCAGATTATCTCTGTACCCTTTGCCGCTCTGCCAGATAATCTGATAAGGGAGTTCTCCTTTGCTCTGAAGAGTGAGGTTTTTCATCACTCTGTTCAGAGTGCCGCATCCAAGACTGCCTCCCACCACCAACAGAGTTGGAACATTGGGGTCGAGACCGAAGTATTCGGCAGCAGGAACTTTTGCCTCCTCGGTGTAAGGATGGATGTTTGCCCTGATGGGATTTCCTGTGAAAATAATCTTTTCGGCAGGGAAAAATCTCTCCATATTGGGATATGCCACACATATTTTCTGAACCTTCTTGCCCAATATTTTGTTTGTCAGTCCGGCGTATGAGTTTTGTTCCTGAATCAGACAAGGGATATTGTCAGATGTCGCTTTCCACAACATTGGGGCACTTGCGTAACCTCCGACACCCACCACAACATCGGGTTTGAACGATTTGATAATTTGTTCAGCCTTACCAAGGCTTTTGAGTACCTTGTAAGGCAGTTTCAAGTTTGAAAGCGAAAGATTTCTCTGCAGACCGGCAACAGGCAGTCCAATAATAGGATAACCTGCGGCAGGAACTTTCTCCATTTCCATTTTACCTATGGCTCCCACAAACAGAATCTCTGTAGAAGGGTCTATTCTTTTAAGAGAATCTGCAATGGACAAGGCGGGAAAAATATGTCCCCCTGTGCCACCTCCGCTAATGATTACTTTTGCTCCCATACTCTATTTTTTTTCAATTGTGTTCTTTGTATTCGATATTTCAATAGTTCTGTTTACGGCAAGGATAATTCCAAATGCAATACTCATAATGACAAGCGACGATCCCCCTTTGCTGATCATCGGGAGAGTCTGACCCGTAACAGGGAAAATCCCGATGTTTACCAAAATATGGAGAAAGGCCTGAAGGACAATCAGTAATGCAAGTCCCAAAACCACTATTGTGGAGTAGTCTTTCTTGCATAATTGGGCAATTCTTATGCATCTTACGAAAAACCATAAGTATAGCCATATCACAATGAAACCACCGACCAGTCCGTATTCCTCTACGATAATGGAGTAAATATAGTCGTCGTAAGCATTGGGAAGAACATCTCTTTTCAGACTGTTTCCGGGGCCCCTTCCTGTGATTTTTCCAAGCTGAATCGCCTCAATGGCATTTTGTGCCTGGAAATCTTTATCTTTCTTTTCCTGAATCTCGGCAGGAGTCATACTCTCCTCTTTATCTGAGGACAGGAATCGTTCAATCCTGGCCTCGAATGTGTCAAATCTGGAGAAGAATCCGGTCGCCTTATGAACACCGATCATCAATCCCAGCAGCACGATGACAATAGGAATCGTGTAGAGGATGAATTTCTTGTTTATATTGGAAGTCAGCAATATGGTTCCTGCCACTGCTGTAATGATCAATGTTACCGAAACACTACCGATAAGGCATAGAACGAGTATAATTCCCAATGGAACCAGTATTTTCAAAACATATTCCTTGAAAGTGTCCAATTTGCTGGTTTCCAATACTCTGGCAAGGAACAGCACTACTGCTATCTTTGCAATTTCCGATGGTTGGATATTGATGGGACCCAAAGGGAAACTTCTGAGTTCCCCGGTAGCAATAGGTATCAGCAGGAGAATAATTGAAGCACCGAATATCAGGTATGTCAGTTTGCGGTACCATCCGAGATTGATCCTGTAACATATAAGCAAAATGGAGAAACCGATTATGTAAAACAGAAACTGCTCAGCCATATATCCGAAAGGAGATTCATCGTAGCGATATGCAAGAGCACTTGTGGAAGAATATACCACAAGCAGCGAGATCATCGCAAAACATACGATAATCAGCCATATAACTTTGTCTCCTTTAAGATTGCGGGCTATGTTTTTTAATCTGTTCTCCGCTTTGTTTGCCAAGCTTGTCATCTTTTACAATTCTCTTACAGCTTTTTTAAATTGTCTTCCTCTGTCTTCGTAGTTTTTAAATAAATCGAAACTTGCACAACAAGGTGAAAGTAGTACCACATCGCCGTCCTCAGCGATTTTGTATGCTTTCTCCACTGCCTCTTTTGCAGAGAGGGCATCGGTGATGATATCTATCTTTCCTTCAAAACTTTCGTGCAATTTTCTATTGTCTTTGCCAAGGCAGATAAGTGCTTTCACTTTTTTCTCCACCAGGTCGTAAAGCTCACTGTAGTCGTTGCCTTTATCTGTTCCTCCTGCAATCCATACAACAGGCTTGTCCATACACTCGAGGGCGTACCAGCTCGAGTTTACATTTGTAGCCTTGGAATCGTTGATATATTGAACCCCTTTTACTGTCAGAACATTTTCCAGACGGTGTTCGATATTGGTAAATGTTGCGAGACTTCGGCGGATCACCTCGTTAGTGATATTCATTATTTTACCGGCTATAGCCGCAGCCATCGAGTTGTAGATGTTGTGGCGGCCGCGAAGTGACAACTCATCTGTAGGGATAGAGTACTCATCTTCGTTGTATCTGATAGTCAATTTGTTGTCCAGTGCAAAAGCACCTTGCGACACCTCTCTCTGTTGTGAGATAGGGAGCATTTTTGCTCTGGAAACAATCTCTTTGATATGTCCGATGGTTACCTGGTCGTCGTCGCAGAAGATGAAGCAATCTTTCTCCGACATATTCTGGGTGATACGGAATTTTGCCTTGATGTAGTTGAGCATATTGTGGTCGTATCTGTCCAGATGGTCAGGTGTGATATTGGTAATAATTGCAATATCAGCTTTGAAATCGTACATTCCATCGAGTTGGAAGCTGCTCAATTCCAATACATATATGTCGAAATCCCTGGTGGCAACCTGCAGAGCATAACTGCTGCCGATATTTCCTGCCAAACCGACATTCAGACCGGCATTTTGCAAAATGTAATAGATAAGAGATGTGGTGGTAGTCTTACCATTACTTCCGGTGATACAGATTTTTTTGGCTCTGTCATATCTTCCGGCAAACTCGATTTCTGAAATTACAGGAATTCCTAATGCAATTGCCCCTTTGACAATAGCAACGGTATCGGGAATACCGGGACTCTTGATAATTTCATCAGCGTTGAGGATTTTTTCAGGAGTGTGTCCACCCTCTTCAAAAGGGATATCATATTTCTGCAGCATCTCCTTTGCCTGATCGGTCAATGTGCTGAAATCAGACAAAAAAGTGTCGAAACCTTTTACTTTTGCCAAAACTGCTGCTCCAACTCCGCTTTCTCCTCCTCCCAAAACGACGATTCTATTCATCTCTATCGTATTTTAAGTGTTATTAATGTTATAAATGCCAATATTATACTAATCAGCCAGAATCTGTTTGTAATCTTCACCTCGTGCATTTTGTACTTGGGTACAATTTTTACGATACCCTTCACACCATCGGGTTTCTGGAAGTGATGGTGCAATGGACTGGACATAAAGACCCTTCTGGGTTCTCCATATTTTTTTCTAGTATATTTGTAGTAAGTCCTTTGGATAATTACCGAGGCTGCTTCTGCAAAGAATACTCCGCAAAGGATAGGCAAAAGCAACTCTTTGCGGATAAGTACTGCAGCCACCCCGATGATTCCACCCAAAGCCAAACTTCCGGTGTCTCCCATAAATACCTGGGCAGGATATGAGTTGTACCAGAGGAATCCGAGCAGACCTCCTACCATTGCTGCCAGGAATACCACTATCTCATCAGCCCCTGGTATAAACATAATGTTCAGATACTCAGCGTAAATCACATTACCTGAAAGGTATGCCAAAACTCCGAGAGTAGCTCCTACGATAGCAGAAACTCCTGCGGCCAGACCATCGAGTCCGTCAGTAAGATTGGCACTGTTCGATACTCCTGTGATGATAAATGTAATTACTATCACATAGATGATTACCTGTAAAATCTCTTTCGTCATACCCGAGCCGAATGCCAGCCAGGCATAGTTGAACTCGTTGTTTTTTACAAAAGGGATAGTGGTAAAAGTGTTCAGATAATCATCCTGAACAGCGATTGTGATACCTACAGCAAGTCCCAAAAGTACCTGTGCGATAATTTTGTATTTGCCGCTGAGTCCCTCTTTGTTCTTTTTGAACACCTTTATATAGTCGTCAGCAAATCCCAATGCTCCCAGCCATACGAGAGTGAGCAGCAGCAGCTGGATATAGACATTGCTCAAATCTCCAAAGAGGATGACAGGAATGAAAATCGACAGCAGGATGATAATTCCCCCCATAGTGGGAGTTCCTTTCTTGGATGTCTGATCCTGCAGTCCGATATCTCTGATGTCGTCAGCAATCTGTTTCTTTTTCAAGTATTTGATAATGGTATTTCCAATAATCAATGAGATGAGGATAGCAAGAATGCTCGCCAGTATACTTCTTACAGAAATATACTGCATAAGTCCTCCCCCTGGGAAATCTACATACTTGAAATGTTCAAAAAGATGGTAAATCATTGTCTGTTTAGTTATTCAATTGGTTCAATACTTTAATTGCCTCTTCCTTATCGTCAAAATGGCTCTTTACACCATTTACGATTTGGTAATCTTCGTGTCCTTTTCCTGCCAATAGCACTATTGCCCCTTTAGGAGCAGTCATAATGGCGGTTCTGATAGCCTCGGCCCTGTCGCAGATGAAAATTGACTTAGCCATAGCTTTGTTGTCGAGTCCTTTCTTGATGTCCTCGATTATCTCCAAAGGGTTTTCAAAACGGGGATTGTCTGAAGTGACAACGAGGCGGTCTGCATATTTTGCACAAACAGCACCCATTTCACATCTTTTTGTTTTGTCTCTGTTTCCACCGCAGCCGAATAGGGCGATGACCTGGTTGCCGCAAGAGATTTCCTTAAGGGTTTTAAGGACATTCTCCAGTGCATCGGGGGTGTGTGCATAGTCTATAACTGCAGTAATGTCGTTTCCCCCTTTGACATACTCGAGTCTTCCTGCCACAGCGTTGAGGGCACTGAGTCCTACCAAAGTCTGGTCTTTGTCTGCACCAAGGAGCATCGCAGCACCATACACAGCACCTATATTATATGCGTTGTGTTTTCCAATGAATTTGGTCCACACCTGTGTTCCGTTGATTTCGAGCAATGACCCTTCGATGCTGCTCTCGATAATTTTTACTCTGAAATCTGCCATACTGCCTACAGAGTATTTGTATTTGTCGGCTTTGGTGTTCTGGAGCATTACATCTCCATTTTTGTCATCGTTGTTGGTCAGAGCAAAAGCCCCTTTGGGAAGATTGTCAAACAAAATTTTCTTGCATTTGATATATTCCGCAAAGGTTTTGTGGTAGTCGAGGTGGTCGTGGGTCAGATTTGTGAAAATCCCCCCTTTGAAATGGAGCCCTGCCACTCTTCCCTGATGCAGAGAATGTGAACTGACTTCCATAAAACAATACTCTCCACCTTTATCGACAAGTTTTTTGAGCAATCTGTTGATGGTAATGGGGTCTGAAGTGGTGTTTGTGGTTTCAAATCTCTCATTGTCAATGAAATTGGCAATGGTGGAGAGTAGTCCGCAACAGTAACCCATATTGGTAAAGAGGCGGTATAGCAGAGTGGCAATTGTGGTCTTTCCGTTTGTTCCTGTCACTCCCACAAGATTCAGTTTCTCTGAAGGATTGTCAAAGAAATTTCTTGCAAGAATGGGTGTTGCCTCTCTGGTATTTGCAATTCTGATACCTGTAACATTCTTTGAATTAATGAGTTCAGTGTACTCAGCTTTCTCGTAGATAATGGCGGCTGCACCGGCTTCGATAGCTTTTTCAATAAAGGTATGTCCGTCAAAATCAAATCCGCTGATTGCGACAAAGGCTCCACCCGGGACAACTTTGCGTGAGTCCGACTCTATGTCGGTGATTTCTCCCGAAAGTTCTCCGGTAACGGAAGTGATGTCCAATACCTCTATATCATATAGTATGTCACGAATGTTTCTCATTTTATTTCAATAATAATGTTATTTTTTCCCCTTTCTGCAGATGAGCTCCCGCTGCAGGAGATTGCTGGCAAACTTTTCCTGCACCGCTGAATGATACTTTATATCCTTCATTTTCCAACAGATACAATGCATCTTTAAGTCCCATACCTACTACTGAAGGCATTATTTTGGGCTCAATAACCAAATTTTTGCCGGTAAGTTTTCCGTTGCTCTCATCGACTGATACCCATCCTTTCTTTTCCACCTCGGGAGAAGAGTTTGTGCTGAGATAGTTCAGTGCGGTATTCAGGTCAGATGCTCTTCCAGGGGCAATAACCGGATTGTCGGGAGCACTTTTTATCTCCTTCTCAATGGGCTCGTGCCATTGGGGGTTCACTGCATATATTTTGTCTGCAATACTTTTGAAAATAGGTCCTGCCCAGCTTGCACCGTAGTAGTCCCCCTTGATTTTTCCAGTGTAAAGGACCACTATGCAGGAGTATTTGGGATTGTCTGCAGGGAAATATCCGGCAAATGAAGCCTGGTGTTGCTTGTATTTTGCGGCATCTTCATATTTTCCGTCAAAAGAGATACGGGCTGTACCTGTCTTTCCTGCAATCTGGTATCTTGGGTCATTAAAAGCTTTTGCAGTACCATTTTCTACAACTCCTCTGAGGGCTTTATGAGCGGCTCTGAGGGTTTTCTCTGAACAAATTGAACCACTCACCACTACGGGGTTGAATTCCTCATAGATTATACCATCCTTTTCGTAACTTTCGATGAAGTATGGTCTCATCATTTTTCCTCCATTTGCCACAGCATTGTAGAAAGTCAATGTGTGAAGAGGAGTGAGAGTCAGGGCGTATCCGTATCCAAGACTCGCCAATGAGGATTTTGACCAAAGAAAATCATCGGGAGTGGTGATTGTCGCAAAACCTTCCCCGCTGATATCGAGATTCAGTTTCTCTACAAGTTTCATACTGTGTAGTCTCTCGATATAGTCAGAAGGGTGAGATTCGTATGCTTTGGTAATCATCTTTGCAAAAGCGATGTTCGATGATTTCTCGAACGACTCCTGCACAGAAAGGACTCCGTATCCACCTTTACGGGTATCGGTGATTTTGGCTCCTCCATAAACCCATAGTCCCGATCCTGTATCAATGGTATCGTTGAGGTTATAGTATCCGTCTTCCAAAAGGGACATAAGGGCAGCAAGTTTCAAGGTAGAACCGGGCTCGGTGGAGTGGCCGATGGCGTAGTCGTAGCTCTCGTCGAATGTGCCGTCCTTTTTCTTGTACATATTTGCACTTGCCCTCACTGCTCCTGTCTCTACATCCATTACAATAGCTGTTCCCCCTACAAATACATCACTCTCTGCAAGTTTTTTCCTGAGTTCGGTTTCAGCAGCCTCCTGGATATAAACATCTATGGTGGTTCTGATGTCATATCCGTTTACAGCAGCAGTAAATGGTTCTCCGTTGGCAGGAATCCAGTTTCCGCCGGTAGTCCTCTGCATAGTCTGCACCCCGTCTTTTCCTTTCAGTCTGTGGTTGTGGCTGATTTCAATACCTGTACCGGATCCATCTTCAGCGATGTAACCTACGGTTCTGTATGCAAGTCCGCCAAAAGGATATACCCTTTTGGTCTTGTCAATCAAAATAAGTCCACCTTTGTATTGTCCTAAATTGAAGATTGGCAGACTCTTTATCTCTGCCACTTCGGTCTGGTCAATTTTGTTCTTGGTTATGAGGAAATAGCGGTTCCCTTTCCCTTTGGCATTTCTCAACTCTTTTTCATACTGCTTTGCAGATTTGTCCTTGAAGTAGTTGGAAAGAGCTCTGGAAAGTTTCTCAATATTTGCCTTGAAAATCGAGTCGTTCACAACAGAAGAGTCCCATCTGAGTTCGTAAGAAGGGACAGAGATGGCAAGCGGCCTTCCGTCGTAAGAGAGAATACTTCCCCTGGTTGATGAAATAACCTCTTTTTTGTAGATGTCATCAGAGCTGATAATCTCATTTCTGAAATATTGAAGAAAGATAATTCTGCCAATAGCAACAAAACCGACAATAAGAAATAGGTAGTATATTATCTTAAATCGGTTTACAAAATTATTTCCTGTATCGTTTACTGCTCCCATTTATTTCTCTATTATGACAATTGTTGGAGGCTCTGATGGTGGAACAATAGTTGAGCGCTCTTTTGCGAGGTTCTTTTCTATCTCTCCCCGTTTGCTCTGGTATTGCAATCGGGTGAATTTGCCCAGATACTCTGAGCGGAGTTCCTTGATAATCTCCTCATTTCTCTCCACATTCCTTTTTGTCTCTCTCATTCCGAAGAGCAATGAGATATATACAATAATCAACAAGAAAAGGAAAAACATATATTTCCAATTCTTGACAAACAGGTCTTTAAGGAATTGACCACTTATTATGTTAGTTATCAGATTAGCCATTGTTACAGTTTTTTGGCAACTCTCAGTTTGGCACTGCGGGCTCTTGTGTTGTTTGCGATTTCCTCTTGGCAAGGAAGAATCGGTTTTCTTGTTATTATCTCAAAAGGTGTGGTTTTTCTTCCGAAAAGGTCTTTGTTCTCGTTGCCGTCTATGTTTCCTGAGCGGAAGAAATTTTTGACCATTCTGTCCTCGAGAGAGTGGTAAGTTATCACTGAAAGGATTCCACCCGGTTTGAGGGCATTCAGGGCACTGCTGAGGAATTGCTCCAGCGACTCCATTTCTCCATTTACCTCAATTCTCAGTGCCTGGTAAATTTTTGCAAGGAACTTGTGTTCGGCTGTGGGAGGGAGGACTTTCTGCAATGCGTTGTTCAGTTCAAAAGTGCTGTTGATGGGACTGCTCTCTCTCGCTTTGCAGATGAGCCAAGCAATTTTCTTGCTATTGTCCAACTCTCCGTAGAGTTTGAATATCCTTGTGAGTTCCTCTTCGGTGTATGTATTCAGGATCTGCGATGCAGATTTTTTTGCCAAAGTGTTCATTCTCATATCGATGTCTGCATCAAATCTGAATGAGAATCCTCTTTCGGGGGTGTCAAACTGTTGTGATGAAACACCCAAATCGGCAAGGATTCCATCTATTCCGTCAAATTTGTAGTAGCGGACAAAGTTGTTCACATATTTGAAATTGTTGTGAACGGTGATGACTCTCGGATCCTTTGGAGCATTTGCAATTGCATCGGAATCCCTGTCAAAGACCATCAGACGCCCATTTTGACCTAATCTGCTGAGAATCTCTCTGGTATGGCCTCCTCCGCCAAGGGTGGCATCTGCATAGACTCCATCGCTGTGGATATTGAGAGCATCTACACTCTCTTGTAAAAGTACGGGTGTATGATAGTTTGACATGGCATTCAACGGTATATATTGATTATCCTAAAACTTTTTCAGCCAGAGCCTTGTAGTTGTCGCCACGAACTATAGAACTTTCGTAGCTCTCTTTTGCCCAAAGTTCTATTTTGAAGTATTTTCCTGCGAACACCACTTCGCGTTCAGCACCGATAGAATCGAGCAAATGTTTGGGAATGGTGATTCTTCCAAATTTGGCATCGGGTTCGACAATCGCTGTGTCGCTCATATAACTTCTCCAGAACAAAGCGTGTTCTTTGTTGAAGAAATTAAGTCTTGCCTTAATCGATTCAGACTCTTTTTCCCATTGCTCGTAGGTGTAAATCTCAAGGCAGGGCTCGAAAATGTCCTTCTTCACGACCAGACGGATGTTTTCACATTCGCCCAAAACAGACTTGAAGGGGGCTGGAAACACCAATCTCCCTTTGTCGTCAATCTTTGCTTTATAGTCGTTAATGAAACTAGCCATACCTCTTTAAATACTTTGCAAAAGTAAATAAAAATTTTCCAAAGTTTTCCACAACTTTCCCTTTTGTTCCACAAATTGTTCAAAAAATAAGATGCGGCGATGCTGTGTTGTTGCTAACTCTTTGAAAATCAATGGTGGATATAGGTGGAAAATTTTTGAAAAAATAATGAAAAAAGGGTATGGAAGAGTCCCGGGAATGGCAATTTTTGAAAGTTATTAACAATTTGGATCGGCCCCTTTTCCGACCCCTGCAGGAAGGGGAGATTACCGGTTTTCGAGGATCCTCCGGTAGTCTCCATAGAGCTGGGAACTTGCCTCCCAGATGTATTCTTCTTCCGAAGATGTGAGTTTTGACAGGCCTCTGAGGGCTTGTTCAGCGTAAGGCAGGAGCTCTTTTTGCTCCTTTGCTCTGAAAGCAGTCTGCTGCAGCACTTTTTCATACAGGCGCAATCCCTGATTGGGTTTTCCCTCCTGCAGGGATTTCTCTGCAATGGAGAGTATCGTTCTGAGATTTTCCATCTCCTCAGGAGAATTTCTCTTATTGTCGATAAGTTCTGAGGTGAATTCTTCAGATAGCCAGATCTCTCCGTAAGGGTTGCAGTGGGCAACTTTTTCGTATGTAGTAAATCGATTCATATCTTAAAATTGTCCGAAACAGGATTGTGTGACACCCAAAACAAAAATTTTCAAGGTTAGATGCAACAAAATCGATTTACTCTGCATCTATACATCAGAAACAAAAAATTAAACATAATCGCTTTGTGATTTACTTTACCTATAGTTGCCACTTTCGCAGTGGCAATTTTTTTTGGCAGGAAGATTGCAGTGCTCTTTGGCGATAATAATAATCTGATTAAATAATTTTACTATGTTGAAAATAGGAGATAAAGCCCCATATTTTGAGGGGTTAAACCAGAATGGTGAGAGTGTAACTCTAAACGATTATAATGGAAAGAAACTTGTCCTTTATTTTTATCCAAAAGATAGCACACCTGGCTGTACTGCAGAGGCTTGCGATTTGAGGGACAATTATGAAAAATTTATTTCCCAGGGGTATGAGATATTGGGAGTGAGCAAAGATTCCCAGGCTTCTCACAGAAAATTCATAGAGAAATATTCTTTGCCTTTTCCTCTTCTTTCCGATGTGGAGTGCCAGGTGCAGCAGGCATACGGTGCCTGGGGCTTGAAAAAGTTTATGGGCAGGGAATTTATGGGGACTCTGCGAAAGACTTTTGTTATAGATGAAAATGGTGTTGTTACAGATATAATTGAGAAGGTAAATACAAAGGCTCATACTCAGCAATTGCTAAAATAGTCTGCTTTTTTGCCAAATTATTCTTACCTTTGTGGGTGGTATTTGAATTATTAACAATAAAGAATAAATATGAAAAGAACATTTTTTGTTATTGCGTTAGTTTCTATGCTTTTCAGCAGTTGTGAAATTAATACCCCTACATTGGAACTTGTGACCGACCCGTTGTTGGTTTTTGACGAGAACGGAGGTGAGTTGAGAATAAACTATCAGTTGACCAATGTTCCTGATTCTGCGGATGTGGAAATATCTGTCGTAGATGATCCCGATTGGTTTACTGTTACTCAGCTGGAGCGTGGAGTTATTTCTGTGGTAGTGGAAAAAAATCCTTTGATGGAGGAGCGTGAGGGATATGTGGAGTTGGAGTATGGTGTTTTGTTGCAGACAGTTACCATTTATCAGAATGCTGCTTCGGAGGATGGCGCAATGGAACTCGATATGTTGGTTGGACAGTACAATGGTCAGAAATACTCTACTGTTCCCAACTACTATTTTTGTTTGACCGACAATGGTTTTGAGGGAACTGACGATCCTTTGGCAAATTCCATTTATTACAGAATAGACTTGTATGCCGAAGGAGAGCAACCCGATGTGACCAATATCAGGATTCCTGAAGGAACTTATACTCTCGACCTTCAAAACAGTTATGCAGACAGGACAATCTCTCAGGAGTTCAGTTTCTATTTGGCGACTGATGATGCTCCCACCAATGAAGATGCCATTTTCTTTACTGAGGCAACTTTGTATGTAACATCAGATAAGGTTCAGTTGATGGCTGTTACTGAAGATGGTCAATTGCATAATGTGATATATAAAGGTGAATATACCCTTGTCAACAAATCGGGTCAGGGAGAGGGCATTTTGTCTGATCTGACCGGTGATTATGAGCCACAAGTGAGTGAGAATTTTGCAATCTGCGAATTCTATGGCGATTTCTATGGCTGCGGACACGGCAATTGGATGATTTTGTTGAGAAATCCTGCCAGCGGAGATGAAATCCAATTGGATTTCCTTTATGAAGGGGTCAATTTTGATGCAGGATTTGCCGGAAATTATGTATGCAGAGAGTCTTTTGACGGAATGACTCTTGTTCCTGGAAGGCCTGAAGGTTCTGGTTATATCGGATGTTGGTATTTTGAGCAGATTGGTGGTGCCTTGTCCGGAATGAAAGCTCCATTTACCGCCGGAAGTACAATGGTTGCAACTGATAATCAGGATGGAACATATACTCTTAAAGTCGAGGCGTATGATGATACTCCTGACAGACATAAAATCTCTTTCGAGTGGACAGGATTGATTGATCCTTCAGATTGGAGCAGTATGTTCGGCGCTCCTTCTCCTGCTGCTTCAAGATTTGCATCCAGACCATTCAGAATGGTAAGATAATTTGAAGTTTTGAGGTATTTAATTCTTATACTTTCAATTTTGATTTATGCCTGCGGTTCCCGGCAAAACAATACTGTCGGGACTACTGCGGGCAATAACTATTCTTTGCCCGAAATTCCCACCTTTATCTCAGATCCCCGGCAGAGGAATCTCTATATCTCTGAGCATTATTGGGACAAATTCAATTTTGGAGATACCTCTTTGATTGGGGAATCTCAGACAGAGTCTTTTTTTGCCGATTATTTGCGTATTGTGGCTCTGATTCCTCATCAGGTTCCTCAATCTCTCGATTCTTTCTGGAAAAAGGCGGGCTCTCATCCCCTTGTCAGGAATTATTATATATCCTTGTTTGATAAATATTGGGGACATCCCAACTCACCATATCGCGATGAGCAGCTCTATATTGCTTTCCTTGAGGGATTGCTTTCGCAAACATTTTGCGACTCTTTGCAGCTGCAATTGTATGGAGATAAGCTCTCCCAATGCTCAAAAAACAGGGTGGGCAGTGTGGCGGCTGATTTGACTCTTCTTTCGTATAAAGATGGAAAATTGTCGCAGATTTCGCTCTCTGATATCTCTTCTGAATATACTCTTCTTTATTTCAATAATCCTGAGTGTCAGGAGTGTATGAGATATACTCATATTTTGGGCGTTGAGGTGGCTCAATTGCTCTCTGAAAAGGATGTTCAGGTTTTGTCGATATATCCGGATGAGGATATTGAGTTATGGAAAGGGCATCAGTTGCCTTCTCAATGGATAAAGAGTTTTGACTCGCTCAGGATGATCAATGGTGAGAATGCCTATTTTTTGCCGGCAATTCCCACTCTTTATCTTTTGGATAGAGAAAAGAGGGTGCTCTTAAAAGATTGTACAATTGATAAACTTGTTGGATTTCTTGCCAATCAGCAATAAAATAAAAGCCGAGTCATTTGTGATGACATGAACCCCGAAAGTTAGACAAAAAACTTTCGGGGTTTTGTTATGTCTAAAAAAAGAAAGA
>JAZRBT010000212.1:0-9766 GCA_045635245.1 Candidatus Coprenecus sp. | reverse complement strand
TTGGTGGTGGTTCCTACAAGGCAGTATATATGTTTGAAGGGAACACCGACGACTGGAACCCTGAGGAGAAAGCTGTTTACCGAAAATCGTCATACGGAATGGTCTCTCCATTTTTCGGAATTGAATACTCCTTGACAAAGGTTATCGGACTGATTCTGAAATTTGACTATATGATTCCTTACGGCAGTGGCAGATACGGAGTTCCAGCCGGTCCGAGGGCTTATATCGGAGTGGCGTTCAGCAGATAAATCAGCAGATAAAAAAGAGAGGGCAACCAACATATCAGATTGTTGACTGCCCTCAATATTTTTCCATAAATACGTTTTTATGAAGAAGCAAGATAGCCTCTTACATTTTTAAAGGTCTTCTTGCCCTCTCCTATAAAATCTTTAACAGGAATCAGGAACAGCAATTGTCCCCAATCCATAAAATTAAGAGTAACACCATCTTCGATATCACAACTGTCGAGCTGGAAAAGCAATGCATACTTTTCAGGATCCACATCATCTGCAAGATATGCGGGACGGCCAAGCAGTTTATGGTCATAAACAACATTATCGTCACCCTCTTCCACAGACTCAAAAACGATCCTCTGTTCTTTTGGTGCAATCTCCTGATCGTCATCATCGATTAAGACTACCCTTTCGAAATTTTCATAATCATTCTTGGGATAATACAAAACTTTGACATCTCCCATATCCCAAAATCCGTCACACATTGGCTCTGCCAGAAACTCACCCATATAGTAGTCGATTTTGGCAAAGAAATAGAGCATTCCGGTATGAGGAAGTCGGTTATCCTTATCAAAAGGAGCTGCCTCCTCACAATTTATTTGGGCAACGAAGACATAATGACAATCATCCCCCTCCTCATCAGGATAGGTGGGGTACTTAAAAGTGTGGGGAAGATCAGCACTTCCCCACATTTTAGATTGAGCTATATTAAGATCTCCCTCGTATGGTTGAGGGCTAATCTTGATAATGTTCATATTTCAAATTATTTAGCCAAAAGTTGAGCAGCAGCTCTACCAAGACGTTGGATACCTTCAACCATATTCTCATCACTTACGTAAGAGAAGTTCAAGCGGAATGTATTTTGTCCTTTACCGTTGCAGTAGAATACTTCACCGATAACGAATGCTACGTTTTCTTTAATTGCTAGGTCAAATAGATCTTTTGAATCATATCCTTCAGGCAAGGTTACGAATAGGAACAAACCACCTTCAGGTCTTGTCCAGGTAACACCTTCAGGCATATATTTGGTAAGACACTCGTGCATAAGATCTCTCTTTTGTCTGTACATTTCGATTGTCTTAGCAAGGTTTTTGTCATATAGATCTTTTTCCATATATCTTGCAGCAACTTCCTGGCTGAAGATAGGAGTACAAAGGTCAGCAGATTGTTTTGCAACTTCAATTTTCTCGATAACTTCTTTTGAAGCCATAACCCAACCCAAACGGAAACCGGGAACGAAAGTTTTTGAGAAAGTACCCAATAGGATAACTCTTTCAGGATCCAATGAATACATTGTAGGTTGTGCTTCACCTTCGAAACGGATTTCTTTGTAAGGGCTGTCCTCGATTACAAGGATATCATATTTCTTAGCTACAGCAAGAATCTCTTTTCTTCTTTCAAGACTCATTGTAACACCTGAAGGGTTTTGGAAGTCAGGAATAGCGTAGATGAATTTAGGTTTTTTACCAATTGCACAAAGTGCGCTAACTACTGCTTCTGCTTCTTCGTCAGCTTTGATTCCGATTGGCATACCTTGGTATGACCAGAATGCTTGAAGTGCTCCCAAGTATGAAGGAAGACCGCACAATACGGTATCACCGGGGTTGATGAAAATTCTTGAAAGCAAGTCCAAAGCTTGTTGAGACGCTGTGGTGATGATGATATTTTCAATACCTACGTTCACACCTTCTTTTTGGTATCTCTTAGCGATTTGTGTTCTTAGAGCAACGCTACCTTCAGTTGAACCATATTGAAGAAGTTTACCAGGCATTTCATCCATAAGTTCTGCCATAATACCTTTAAGGTCTTCAACAGGGAATGTCAATACGTTAGGGAAACCACCACCGAATGAAATAATTTCAGGTTTGTTTGCTACGTTTAGAAGATCTCTGATTGCCGATCTTCTCATGCTTTTCGCATTATCAGATAGAAAGGGAGTTAAATCTAGTGCCATAATTGTTAAAATTTACTTTCGCAAAAGTAACGATTTGAAATCATTAAACCAAACTTCCTGGAATAATCTTGAGCAAATATCGCTTTTTGAAACGAAAACCATTTTTTTTATTAACTTTACAAGTTCTAACACAAATAAGGTATGGCAATTCTCAGAATAACCAAAGAGTTCCGTTTTGAGGGGGCGCACGCACTCAGAGGATATGACGGAAAGTGCAAGCACATTCACGGGCACTCCTACTTGCTCTATGTCACAGTGGAAGGGACTCCGCTGACCCGTCAAGGAGAACACGGCAGTGGAATGATTATAGATTTCAAAATCATTAAAAACATTGTAAATCAAACTATTATAGAAAAGTTTGACCACGCTTTGGTTATGCAGGAAGGGACTCCGCTGACTCAGGAAATCGAATCGGCATACGGAAATGTAATAGTCGTTCCGATGAGACCCACCAGCGAAAATATGATTTGCCATTTTGCCCAGGAGATTACAAAAGCACTGCCGCCACAGGCAAAACTTTACTCACTGAAATTGTATGAGACAGCCGGCTCTTATGTAGAGTGGTTTGCCGACGACAAATAATCCCTTTGCCCAATATGAAAAAACTTATATTGATTGATGGTCACGCTCTGATGTTCAGAATGTATTACGCATTTCTGCGCCGCCCTATGATTAATTCCAAAGGGGTGGATACTTCTGTCCTTTTTGGCTTCACAAAATATATGCTGGAGCTAATCAACAAAGAGCAGCCAACTCACCTTGCAGTGGCTTTTGACCCACCTTGCAAGACTTTCAGACACGAATTCTACCCGGAATATAAAGCAAACAGAAGCGCTGCTCCCGAAGTGATAAAGGAATCTTTGGAGCCCCTTTGCAATATCGTGAAATCTCTGAACATCCCGGTACTGATGTACGAAGGGTTTGAGGCAGACGATGTTATAGGTTCAGTAGCAAAACAATGGTCACAAAAGGGATTCACCGTCGTAATGGTTTCACCCGACAAAGATTTGGGACAGCTCATTGACGACCACATATTCCAATTCAAACCGGGCAAGAGCGGTGCTGAAAACGAAATTCTCGGCAGAAAAGAGATTTGTGAAAAATTTTCAATTCAGGAACCTTCACAAATTATCGACATTCTGGCTATTTGGGGAGATGCTTCCGACAATGTTCCCGGCGTTAAAGGCATTGGAGAAGTCGGAGCAAAAAAACTTGTGTCACAGTACGGTTCAATAGAGAATATTCTTGCCAATGCTGAATCACTTCCCGCAAAACAGCGCCAGTCGATACTCGACTCCTCTGAGAGTCTGCGCACAAGCAAATTCCTTGTAACAATCAAGACAGATATAGATGTAAAACTCTCCGAGGAAGATTTGAGACTGACCCTCAGCCAAAATTCCGGAACGAAGGAACTCCTTAAAGATTATGAATGTTTCTCGTTGGTATCACTTATCCCTGGAGAAGACGCAGAGTCTGAAAATAGTGTAGCAGAAAGCAAGATAGAATTCCGGTCCGAAGAAGTTTCGGTTGAAGAGATAACAGAGTGTGCAAAAGAGGAGAAAAAAATAGCCCTGATGGTAGATTCAATTGACGAAAACACCATTTATCTGGCTGCAGGAAATACCGACAATGGTATTTGCTCTGCAATTTGCAACACTCCGGACCAACTTCGAGAAATACTTGCCGATGCGGATATCACAAAGATCAGCCACGGGTTCAAAAGCCAGCTCAAATCTTTGTGGAAGAATCACTTGGAGGTAAAAGGAAACATTGCAGACATCGAACTGATGCACTACCTTATCAATCCTGAAATCTCACACCGCATAGATATTCTTTCGGGTTCATTGCTGGGAATAGACCCTTCTATGGTATCTAATAGAGAAAAGGCACCCGTCCGGGAGATCCAGATGGATTTGTTCTCTTTTGCAGAAAACCAACAAAATGATTCTGCCTCGGAAGGGGAAAAAGAGGGCAAAAGAATTGAGACTGCTCTTATGATTCCTCTCTTTGAAGTTATTTCAAAAAAATTCGAAGAGGACGGAGGACTCGGAAAGTTATACTATGAGATAGAAATGCCTCTCATTTCGGTTTTGGCACAAATGGAGGTCAACGGATTCAAGATTGATACTCAGATGCTTGCAACCTTCGGAGAGGAACTTGCAAAAGAACTCGCACTAATTGAGAGCAGAATCAGGGAACTTGCCGGGCAGCCCGATTTGAATGTATCTTCACCAATGCAGCTCGGAGTGGTTCTGTTTGAAAAATTAAAAATAGACCCGAAGGCCAAAAAGAATAAAAAAGGCAACTATTCCACAGACGAAGAGACTCTGACAGAACTTTCGGACAAACATCCGATAGTAAACGAAATTCTCCATTTCAGAGCTGTCAAGAAACTCCTTTCAACCTACATAGAGCCTTTCCCCTCATTGATTAACCCCTCTGATGGAAAAGTCCATACAACTTTCAATCAGGCACTTACTGCCACAGGACGATTGAGTTCCGTAAAACCGAACCTGCAGAACATCCCTATCCGCACCGAACTCGGCAAAGAGATCCGCAGGGCATTTATCGGTTCGTCGCCGGAGCACAAGATAGTCTCTGCCGACTACTCTCAGATAGAATTGAGGATAATGGCAGCTTTGAGCAATGACAGCGATATGATTGAGGCTTTCCGAAATGGAAAAGACATTCACACTGCCACTGCTGCCAAGATATTCAAAGTAGATGTAAATGAAGTGACATCGCAGCAGAGAAGAATTGCCAAGACAGCAAACTTTGGAATCATTTACGGAATTTCACCTTTCGGACTTTCCCAAAGATTGAATATTCCCAGAAAAGAGGCTAAGGAACTCATTGAGGAATACTTTTTGAATTATCCCTCTATAGCACAATACATCGAAAGGATGAAAGAACAAGCCAGAGAAAATGGTTTTGTCCAGACTCTTTTCGGACGAAAAAGATACCTTAAAGATATAAATTCCCGCAATGCCACCGTCAGAGGTTTTGCTGAGCGGAACGCAATAAATGCACCTATCCAGGGAAGTGCTGCCGACATTATCAAAATGGCAATGATAAATGTGGCAAAAGCACTGAAAGATAACAATTTGAAGAGCAATATGATTCTTCAGGTACACGACGAACTTGTTTTCGATTGTCCGATAGAGGAGGTTGAAAAGGTCAAGGCCCTCGTACTGCAACAGATGGAGAATGTCACTCAGATGTCAGTTCCTCTGACTGTCGAGTGCAACGAGGGAGATAACTGGTTACAAGCACACTAAAAGAGCGAAAATGGAAGAGGATAAAAATATTGACATAGAAATGGAGTTCTCACTGCTCATTTCAAAACACCATATCGCGTTGAAGCACTATGTCTCGACATTCTGCCAAAACGCTGCCGATGTGGAGGATATTTGTCAGGAAAGCTACAAAAAAGCTTTTCAGGCTATCTCTTCATATAATCCTCAATACCCATTCAAGACCTGGCTGTTTACCATTGCCAAAAACACCGCACTCGACCATATCCGTAGAAAAAACACCATATCGACCATAAAACTTGTAGAATCGGACGAGCCTATCACTGACAACACACAGATAGAAACCTCACCCGAGGAAGATTTGATAGACGCCCAGAAATATGATGCCTTTATGGCTGCAATAGCCTCTCTCCCACCCTTATACAAAAGAGTTGCCGAGTTGAGGATTTTGCACGAATATGCTTATGAGGATATTGCCAAAGAGCTCGATCTTCCGCTGAATACCGTCAGGACAAGAATCAGAAGAGCCAAAACCATTATTAACGAAACATTAAAAGAGCTGTAAATCTATGAATGAAGAGCTTATCTATAAATATTTTCCGGAACTGACACCTGAGCAAAAGGAGCAATTCAAAGCATTGGGGCCCCTTTACCGCGAATGGAATTCCAAAATCAATGTAATTTCAAGGAAAGATATAGACCAATTGTATCTGCACCACGTGCTGCACTCAATGGCTATTGCCAGATATATGATAGACAATGGAATATCCGCCGAAAAAATCATTGACATCGGAACAGGTGGCGGATTTCCCGGTATCCCTTTGGCAATAATGTTCCCCGAAATCCAATTTACCCTTTGCGATTCGATTATGAAAAAAATCAAAGTGGTGACAGAGGTTGCAAATGCCATCGGATTGAAGAATGTAGAACCCAAATGGAGCCGATCGGAAGATTTGAAAGGAAACTATGACTTTGTTGTTTCAAGAGGGGTAACCACACTAAGGAATTTTGTACCAATCGTAAAACACCTATATACTAAAGGTATCATCTACCTTAAAGGGGGTGATATCTATAGCGAAGCGCTGGAATGTTCCAATGGTTGCGGCATACCTAAAGACAAGTTTCACAATACGGAGATTTCCAAGTGGTTCGAGGAAGAATTCTTCATTGAGAAACATATTGTAACAATATTGAGATAAAACTGTTTAAATTTTCAAACAGATTCTAAAAATAATTTGCATTTTTCAACAAAAGCACTACCTTTGCACTCCCAAATCGACAAATATTAAAATTTTAGTATATGAAACGTACATTTCAGCCATCACAGCGTAAACGTCGCAACAAACACGGATTCCGTGAGCGTATGTCTACACCTAACGGACGCCGTGTACTAGCAGCTCGTCGCCGTCGTGGTCGTAAAAAATTGACAGTTTCTTCAGAAGCTCAATGGTAGTATCTGAAGTTTTGTCTTGATGACAAAAGAAGAAGTTGACCTAAAAGTCAGCTTTTTTTTCGTCCTGTTGGCAATAAAATTGCAGTCAAGTCACTAAAAAACACTATTATGACAACTGCATTCCTGACCAACATAAAGGACTCCTTGGGAGTATCACCTCAAATCCTTGAGAAGATAGACAACACCATTATTCTGCTCATTATTGCCGGAGGAGCAATAGTTCTGGATATGATTCTTAGGTGGAGCATATCCAAAATCCGGGGAATCGACCATCTGAAGGGGGTTATCATACACCTGATACATCTGATTCCGCTCATCATCGTTTATATTCTGCTGCCATCTGTATTCCCCGATGAAAGCAACATTCTGATTTTCGGCAAAAAGATCAGTTTGATTTTAATGACTCTCACCATAGTCCTTTCACTCAACAGTTCCATCACAGCCCTCTCCAAAGTTTATAGGGAAAAGGACACCCGGCACAAACCTATCAAAGGGGCCGTCCAAGTGGTCCAATTCATTCTGTTTACAATTGGAGCAATCATCTCCATAGCTATATTATTGGACAAATCCCCTGCAAAACTGCTCGCGGGTCTGGGTGCCTCCACAGCTGTTCTTATGCTGATATTCAAAGACAGCATTTTGGGATTTGTAGCGGGGATCCAACTTTCGATAAATGATATGGTACGAATCGGAGACTGGATAGTAATTCCCGACGGTTCTGCAAATGGCATTGTGGAAGAGATAACCCTCAACACCGTCAAAATCCGCAATTGGGACAATACCATCTCCACCATACCTCCATATAATCTTATCAGCAATACATTTACCAATTGGAGAGGTATGCTCCAAAGCGGTGGCCGCCAGGTAGATAAAACCATCCGGATAGACAGCCATACAGTAAAATTCTGCGACAAGGAACTTATAGAAAAGATCAAAACTTCTCTTCCGCTGATGGGAAACATAACCTTTGACAAAGATAATCCCGTAACCAACAGCCAACTTTTCAGAAACTATATGGAACAATATCTGTCCCACCACCCTCAGGTAAATAACTGCCTCGATATCATCACCACCATTACACAACAGAACGAATACGGTGTTTCCCTCAGAGCATATTTCTTCATCAGAAACAAGGAGTGGAAAAGCTACGAAACGATACAATCAGACATTATTGACAACCTCCTCGCCAGCGTACAAATTTTCGATTTGGAACTCTACCAAAAGCATTAACTGACATTTTTTATAAAATAGTCACTTCTTTTATCTACATTTGTAAGATATTTACAATTTTATGGCAAAGAAAACTAAAAAAAATAACAGCAAACTGATTTCCTCTCCATTTGCAAAAAATGGTCTGATGATTTTGGGAATACTTATAGCAGGATACTTCGCAGTATCAATTTTTTTGAAAACCATAACCAGACACTCACACGTCTATATCCTTCCTGATTTTTCAGGAATGACTATCCAGCAAGCTCAAGATGTTGCCCTAAAGGGACATTTCAGACTTGAAGTTTCCGACTCGGTATATATAAGAGGTATGCAACGCGGAGTAATCTGCAGACAAAACCCCCACGCCGGTTCCAAAGTAAAGAAAAACAGAAGAATTCTCCTTTCAATCAACTCAGTATTGCCCAGACAAGTGACTGTTCCCGATGTTGTGAACTACTCACTCAGACAGGCAAAAACTGAACTTATCGCTTCGGGACTCCAACTTGGCAAACTTATCTATGTTGAAGATATTGCCACCAACAATGTCCTTTCACAGCAATACAAAGGAAAAGATATCGAACCCGGTACTCTTTTGGAGAGTGACAGCAAAATCGATTTGGTATTGGGACTCAATTTTGCCTCAAACGACAGCACATACGTTCCTAATGTCATCGGATACAAATACAATATCGCTAAAGATATAATCTTTGACAACTCATTGAACATCAACAAAATGTTGTTTGATGAGACTGTCAGTACCTACACCGATTCCCTTGAAGCATTTGTTTACGGACAATACCCTGCCGCTTCCGACTCGACAAGCGTGGCAATGGGTAGCGAAGTGACCCTTTACCTCTCATTGGACGAGACTAAAATCCCTGTAGAAACCCCGGAAGAAGTTGCTGAAGATGAAGAATAACAATTTTGAGGAGAACTACGAAGAGGATATCCTTCTGGAAGAGGGTGCAGATAACGAAGAGCTGGAACAGGAGAATGGAATGTTTGAGCATTTCCGTTTTGTAGTGGATAAAGGTCAGGCACTGCTGAGGATTGACAAATATCTCACTGCCCACCTTGAGGGAACTTCCCGCCACAGAGTCCAACTAGCGATTGATGCCGAATATGTAAGGGTCAATGACAATATCGTCAAAGCCAATTACAAGATAAAACCTTGCGACATTATAACAATTCATCTGCCATATCGCCGCAGAGGATTGGAAATCAAGCCGGAAAAGATGGATCTCGACATCCGGTACGAAGATGACGACCTGATGGTAATCAATAAACCTGCAGGATTGGTTGTCCACCCCGGACACGGTAATTATACCGGAACACTTCTCAATGGTCTCTCATATTATTTAGGGATATCACAAGGTCCTGATGCGCCGGATGAGAGAATGGGGGTATTGGTTCACCGTATCGACAAGGACACCTCAGGAACTCTTCTGATTGCCAAAAATGAGGACGCTCAGTTATTCCTTGCCAAACAATTTTTTGTTCACTCGATAGAGAGAAAATATATCGCTATTGTCTGGGGAGACATTCAGGAGGATAGCGGAACTATCATCGGCCATATCGGCAGAGACCCCAACGACAGATACTATTCATTTGTGATAGATACGGGCAGCCGCAACGGCATTGAAACGGGCGATCCCGTTAT
>JAZRBT010000211.1:0-2105 GCA_045635245.1 Candidatus Coprenecus sp. | reverse complement strand
TGGTTCACCATCGAATCCATTGCACCGGCAGTCACCCCAAAAAACAGGCGGGGACGTCCCAACTTTTTAAAATCCCTGAGGTCATCCTGCCAATTGGGCTGTGGCACCACTGCCACACGATAACCCTGACTCTGAAGCACTCTTGCGATTACAGCTGTCCCAAAAGAAGGATGGTCGATATAAGCATCTCCACTGAAGATGATTATATCGACATACTCCCAACCCAACTTCTGAATCTCCTTCGCAGAAGTTGGTATCATATAAGCATTTCGCTCTGACATCCTTTATTACTACATTCTCTCAGGAAGAACGATTCCCAAGATATTCATAGCTTTTGTAAGCAATTCTGCAATTTTTGAAACCAAAACCAGACGCATCGATCTCAATGAAGCATTCTCCTCTCTTAGGATTGAAACATCGTGATAGTATTGGTTAAACTCTTTGGAGAGTTCGTATGCATAGTTTGCAATAACTGCAGGAGAATAGATTTTTCCCGCCTCTGCCAATCTCTGAGGATATTGGTTCACCAATTTGATAATCTCAATTTCCTTAGGATTCAACTCTGCATTTTCATCAATGGTACACTCATATCCACTCTCCTGAGCCTTTCTCAAGATAGATTTGATACGGGCGTGAGTATATTGGATAAATGGACCTGTATTTCCGTTGAAGTCAATTGACTCTTTGGGATCGAACAACATAGTTTTCTTAGGATCGACCTTGATGATGAAATATTTCAATGCACCAAGACTCAATATCTTGAAGAGTTCATCCTGTTCCTCAGGTGTCATACCTCCAAGTTTGCCTAGTTCCAATGAGGTCTCTTTGGCAGTATTGTACATCTTCTCGATAAGATCATCTGCGTCCACTACAGTTCCTTCACGTGATTTCATCTTTCCTTCAGGAAGTTCCACCATTCCGTATGAAAGATGATAGATACTGTCAGACCACTCGAAGCCAAGTTTCTTCAAAACCAATTTAAGGACTTGGAAATGGTAATTTTGCTCATTTCCAACCACATATACGTGTTCATCCAAATTAGCCTCTGTAAATCTTTGTTTTGCAGTACCAAGGTCCTGAGTCATATATACAGATGTTCCGTCGCTTCTCAGAAGCAATTTGCTGTCCAGACCGTCAGCGGTAAGGTCACACCATACCGAACCATCTTCTCTGCGCTCGAATACACCTTTTTCAAGTCCCTCTTCTACAAGAGATTTACCTGATAGATATGTTTGAGACTCATAATATGTCTTATTGAAAGAGATTCCGAGATTTTTGTATGTTTGGTCAAAACCTTCATACACCCATCCGTTCATTGTTTTCCAGAGTTCCACAACTTCAGGATCACCCTGTTCCCATTGAACCAACATTTGCTGGGTCTCTTTCATAATAGGAGCATTCTTCTCAGCATCTTCCTTGCTCATACCCTGAGCTACAAGCTGATTTACCTCCTCTTTGTACAAGTCATTGAATTTGACATAGAAATCTCCTACAAGGTGGTCTCCTTTCTTTCCTGAAGTAGCGGGAGTTACCCCTTCACCACATTTCTTCCAAGCCATCATAGACTTGCAGATATGGATTCCTCTGTCATTTACAAGGTTTACTTTCAAAACCTTATTACCATTGTCTTCCAAAAGTCTGGAAACTGACCAGCCTAACAGATTGTTACGGATATGTCCCAAGTGAAGTGGCTTGTTGGTATTGGGTGAAGAAAATTCGACCATAATGGTTTTTCCTGTAGCAGGAAGATAACCGAAGTTCTCATCCTCAACTATATCTCTGAATACCTTCTTCCAGAAGTCTTGAGAAAGTTTTATATTGAGAAAACCTTTTACAACATTGTAAGACTCGATTTCGGGTGTATTGGCAATCAGATATTGGCCAACCTCCTCACCTGTCATCTCAGGTGACTTTTTACTCACCTTCAAAAAGGGAAACATAACAGCGGTCACATCCCCTTCAAATTCTTTTCTGGTTGCTTGTGTCTGCAAAGGTAAATTTGCGGCAGAAGCCCCATACAGGGCTTCCATCGCAAGTTTAACTTTATCAGAAATAAATTGTTCCTGATTCATTATTTTAGTCCTCTATTTACAAGTAAAGCATCG
>JAZRBT010000210.1:0-6113 GCA_045635245.1 Candidatus Coprenecus sp. | reverse complement strand
TGAAATCTGCATTTGGTCTTGCAGCGAGCGAACTTCGTGGCAAAAAGTCTGCTGAGGATATCCAGAAGGCAAGAACCCAAAGAGATCTTTCAATGAAAATCATCGCTGTGGGTGTTCTGATCACATTGGCAGCAATGTTCGCATTCTTCTATTTCGGTATTCTTGACAATTTGGGACACGCCATTATAGCACTTTTGGTGGTTGCTATAATTGCATTCCTGTTTACAACTGTTGCGGCAAATGCTATTGCAATCGTTGGATCAAACCCTGTCAGCGGTATGACCCTTATGACCCTTATCCTATCTTCTATCGTCCTTGTGACAGCCGGACTTAACGGAACATCGGGTATGGCTGCTGCATTGATTATCGGAGGTGTGGTTTGTACAGCTCTTTCAATGGCAGGAGGTTTCATTACAGACTTGAAGATTGGTTATTGGATCGGAACCACTCCCCGCAAACAGGAGGGTTGGAAATTCCTCGGAACTCTTGTAGCTGCAGCGACTGTTGCAGGTGTGATGATGGTGTTGAATGATGCATACGGATTTACCGGTGAAGATGCACTTGTGGCTCCACAGGCTAACGCTATGGCAGCGGTTATCGAACCACTTATGCTCGGTGGCAGCGCTCCCTGGATTATGTACGGCGTAGGTGCTTTGATTGCAATTGTACTTACCATCTTCAAAATTCCTGCACTTGCTTTTGCATTGGGTATGTTCATTCCTATCGAATTGAACCTTCCTTTGCTTATCGGTGGTGCCGTTGCCTGGTATGTAGGCTCACGCAGCAAAGACAAGGCAGTCAATGAAGAGAGAACCGAGAAGGGAACTCTTATCGCTTCCGGATTTATCGCCGGTGGCGCATTGATGGGTGTTGTTTCTGCAATTCTCAAATATGTCGGTGTTGAACTTGTAAATAAAGAGTGGCAAAGTTCTACCCCTGCAACCTGGATTGCTCTTGGGGCATATATTTTGATTATCGCATATATGATTTGGGACGTATTGCGCAAAAAGAAAATAGATGCTTAATGATAGTAATTTCTTAACGGCTCTACTACTGACCCTCGTTGCAGGTGCTGCCACGGGGGTTGGTGGAGTCATTATCCTTTTTACAAAGAAATTCAGCAGCAAACTCCTCTCTGCATCTTTGGGATTTTCTGCAGGTGTTATGCTTTTTATCTCTCTGACTGAACTTTTTCCCGAGGCAAGCGATATTCTTGGGGAATTGTATGGGGAGCAGAAGGGTATGTTATTTACAATTCTTTCATTTTTCAGCGGTATCGGACTGATTGCCATTATTGACAATCTTATCCCCGAAAGGGACAATCCGCACGAATATTCATCTGTCCAGGAGAACAAAGAGTCTTCAAAACTGATGAGACTCGGGATTTTCTCGATAATTGTAATTGCCATACACAACTTCCCTGAAGGTATGGCGACATTTATCACTGCAATGGAAGATCCCCAGACCGGATACTCGATTGCTATGGCTGTCGCTATCCACAACATTCCGGAGGGGATTATGGTGGCAATTCCGATTTTTTATGCAACTCACAAAAAGGGAAAGGCTATTGGAAATGCTTTTTTGTCGGGAGTTGCTGAACCTATCGGCGGTATTTTGGGATATTTTCTACTTGCACGATTCTTCGAGAATTCAATGAGTGGGATTATGCTCGGAGTGGTTGCAGGAATAATGACTTACATCTCACTCGACGAACTGTTGCCGACCGCAGAGAAATATGGGGAACATCACACTGCGATTATCGGAGTGATTGCAGGTATGGCAGTTATGGCCATAAGTATTCTCCTTTTATAAATGTTAAACTTGTCTGATATGAAATTTATTCTTCTGATTTTTATTGTTTGTTGTTCATTTTCCGCTCAGGCACAAAAGGTCAAAACGGGAATTGATGTATTGGAAGAGAGTGGCTTTGCTTATCTCAAAGGGAAGAAGATAGGACTTGTCACCAATCCCACCGGAGTGGACCAATACCTCAACTCTACGATTGATGTACTTTTCAATGCCCCCGAGGTTTCGCTTGTTGCCCTTTTTGGGCCCGAACACGGAGTCAGAGGAAATGCTCACGCAGGGGAAAAAGTTTCAGACAAGGGGATTGACCCTGCTACCGGGGTCCGCATATATTCTTTATATGGGAAATCGCGCCTCCCTTCAGGAGATGCATTGAGGGGATTGGATGCTATTGTTTACGATATTCAGGATATCGGCTGCCGTTCATACACCTATATCAGCACTATGGGGAATGTTATGAAAGTGGCAGCGATGGAAGGAGTCGAAATGATTATCCTGGACCGACCCAATCCGCTGGGGGGAAACAGAGTGGAAGGCCCCGTAGTGGAAGAGGACCTGATATCTTTCGTGGGACAATATCAGATACCTTATATATATGGTCTGACTTGCGGAGAGTTGGCTACACTGCTCAATGAGGAGGGACTTTTAAAGGTGAAAGGGAGCAATGGACAAGACAGCACCGTCAAATGCAAATTGAAAGTTATCAAAATGGAGGGTTGGAGCAGAGAGATGAATTGGGACGATACAGGACTCGCCTGGATTCCCACTTCGCCACATATTCCTACCCCCGAATCTGCTTATTTGTACCCGGCAACAGGTATTTTGGGAGAGCTTGGAACAGTTTCCATCGGAGTGGGTTACACACTTCCTTTCCAGATGATTGCTTATCCGGGTATTGACGCTGACGAGTTTGCACAAAAGATGAATTCTCTTTCTCTCGAGGGCTTGTTGTTCAGACCCATCTATGCAAATCCATTTTATGGATCGTACAAAGGGAAAGAGGTCGGAGGAATACAAATCTATATCACAGATTTTGCAACTGCCCGCCTTACCGAAGTCCAATTCTATGCTTTGCAGATACTTAATTCTATGATTAAGGATTTCGATCCCATCGGCAATGCCGAGAAATCGAGACACGAAATGTTTGACAAGGTGGTCGGAAACTCCGCTGTCAGAACTCTATTCGGGAAAAGATACCGCTTTGAGGACATTCAGGAATTGTGGGATTTTGATGCCCAAAGATTCAAGGAAGCTTCTTCAAAATACTATTTATATTAAAAATATAGGAGTGACTCGAGATTGAGAACACTCCTTTTTCTTTATTGGACAACTTTCCAGCGGACTCTCCAGCGGCCATCTTCGAAGTCGTGGCTGAGAATTTTGAAGGTGCCGATTTCAGAAGTATTGGCAACGTGAGAACCGATGCAGGCACAGGTGTCGTAGTCGCCCACTTTGACTATTCTCAAAGTTTCTGAAACATTCTCGGGAAGTTTGCTCAAATCTACAAGTCCCTGAGCCTCTGAAAGGGGGATATACGATTCGGTAACATCGAGATGCGATGCAATTACTTCGTTTACTGCAGTTTCAATTTGTGCAACCTGCTCATCTGTGGGAGCGGCAGACAAAAAGTAATCGCATTTGCTTTTCTTTCTCTCAATATGGGTATTCTTTGAACGGGGACAACCAAACATTCTGACCATTGTCTGATTCAAAATATGCTCTGCTGTGTGCATAGGGGGATGCTCCTGTTTGTTGTGCTCGTTGAGTATAGGGGTTTCTGTTGTCATTTTTCTTTTGTTTTATTGAACGGCAAAGATACACTATTTATTTCTCTGATAGTGGACGAATCTCTATATTTGCACAATAGTGACAACCAAAACCGATTAATCTGATGCAAACCAAGAGTTCTTCCCGTATAGATGTAGTGGATGCCCTCAGGGGATTCGCTGTGCTGGCAATTTTAATTGTTCACAATATCGAACATTTTATTTATGGAGTGTATCCAACTGATACTCCGCACTTTTTAAATGTTTTGGATACAGGGGTGATGAATAGCGTGTTTACCCTTTTCGGCGGTAAGGCTTATGCTATCTTTGCCTTGCTGTTCGGATTTACATTTTATCTCCAGTCCAACAACCAGAAATTGTTGGGAAAGGATTTCGGATACCGCTTTATCTGGAGATTGGTGCTACTGACTCTCTTTGCCACATTCAATGCCCTTTTCTTTCCCGGAGGCGATGTGCTGATGCTCTTTGCAATTGTGGGATTGGTTTTGTTCATTGTCCGTAACTGGAGCGACAGGGCCGTTCTTATCACTGCAATTATCTTCACATTGCAACCTATCGAGTGGTTTCACTATATTGCGTATCTGATAGATGCTTCACACCGGTTGCCCGATTACGGAGTGGGAGAATTGTACGGGGTGGTGAATGAGGTGACAGCCTCGGGAAATTTTGGAGATTTTCTCCTTTGCAATGCTACCATTGGCCAAAAGGCAAGTTTTATGTGGGCGGTGGGTGCCGGAAGGGTTATGCAAACTGCGGGACTGTTTCTCATAGGTTTCTATTTGGGCAGGAAAGAGATGTTCTGCATCGATGGCAACAAAGTAAAGACCTGGATCAAAATATTGGCTATCAGTGCTGTATGCTATGCTCCCCTGAATTCTTTACACTCGTTGATAATGAAAGGAAGTGCTCTCGAGCAGCAGACTGTTGGGGTAATTTTCGATATGTGGCAGAAACTCTCTTTCACTTTTGTGCTGGTTTCGGCTTTTATTCTGCTATATCAGAACGAGAGATTTCAATGGGTTACTCACAATCTGAAATTCTACGGAAGAATGAGTATGACAAATTATATCACTCAATCAATCCTCGGGGCTGTGGTTTATTTTCCGATAGGTTTGAATCTTGCACAGTATTGCGGATATACCGTGAGTTTGGGAATTGCACTGATTATGTTTGTGGCGCAGGTGTGGCTGTGCAGATGGTGGCTGAAGAATCACAAACAGGGTCCTTTCGAAGGGCTTTGGCACAAATTGACCTGGCTGAAATTTTAATACACATTCTAAAATACCGATAAAAAAATTCCTGCAGTGTCGCAAAGAAAGGACTTCTGCAGGAATTATTGTTTTGGATATAGCCAATCGCTATTGTGCGTATATCTTCAAGATGTTCAAAATCACCTCGGTTGCTTTCTCCATACTTTCTACAGGGACATATTCGAATTTTCCGTGGAAGTTGTGTCCACCTGCAAAAATATTGGGGCAAGGCAATCCCATAAATGAAAGGCGCGCTCCGTCTGTACCACCTCTGATAGGACGGATATCCACTTCGATACCCGCTTCTTCCATTGCTTTGACAGCGGTTTCAATGATATGATAATGAGGTTCGACCTCTTTTCTCATATTGTAGTATTGGTCTTTCATTTCGAGAGTGAATGTTCCTTCGCCATATTTTGCATTCATAAATGCCACGCACTCTTCAAGGAGTTTTTTCTTCTGCTCGAACAACTCGAAGTCGTGGTCACGGATGATATACTGGATTGTAGCCTCTTCCACTACGCCTGAGAATTTGACGATATGGAAGAATCCTTCGTAACCGCTGGTGTGCTCGGGTCTTTGCCATACAGGAAGCATATCGTTAAGTTCTGAAGCAAGGATGATAGCATTCACCATCTTGTCTTTTGCGTAACCCGGGTGGATATTGCGACCTTGAACGGTAATTTTTGCTCCGGCAGCATTGAAGTTCTCGTACTCAAGTTCACCAATCTGGCCACCGTCCATTGTGTAGGCATATTTTGCTCCGAATTTTGCAACATCGAAATAATCTACGCCACGACCAATCTCTTCGTCAGGGGTAAATCCGATTTTTATCTCTCCGTGTTTGAATTCGGGATGAGTCATAATATATTCGGCAGCACACATAATCTCAGCAACACCTGCTTTGTCATCTGCTCCCAAAAGGGTAGTTCCGTCAGTGGTAACGATAGTCTGACCGATATAGCGACGAAGTTCGGGGAAATCTACAGGAGAGAGTTTCATTCCTTTTTCCTGATTGATTACAATATCTCCTCCATCGTAATTTTCAAACACCTGAGGTTTGATATCTGTTCCTGATGCGTCAGGTGACGAATCTACGTGAGCGATAAATCCGATTGCGGGTACATCTTTTTCAATATTTGATGGAATGGTAGCCATCAAATAACCGTATTGGTCTACTGAAACATCTTCAACACCCATTGCCTTCAACTCTTCACATAGAAGATTCAAAAGGTTGAATTGCTTTTGGGTACTGGGTTGAGAAGGAGAA
>JAZRBT010000209.1:0-9755 GCA_045635245.1 Candidatus Coprenecus sp. | reverse complement strand
TGGCAGTCTCTTCAACGGTAAGAGGCTGTTTGCTCAAAGATTTCTGGAAAATCTGACGACATTTTTCCAAATCTTCTTTTGTATCTGAGAGTAGGGAATGAAGATAATCATCATCGATAAAATCTTTAAACCCTGCTGATAATTCCATATTCATATTCAAAATTCTTTACTAATGTTCAACTTAATTCTTCCAATGGATAGTTGTCAACATTCTGGAAGACATAGGATAGTTGTGAGCCGACCAAAACTATCAGCCAGCCGATATTAAGCCAGGCCATAAACAAAGGGACCACAGCAAACACCCCATAGACAGCATTCATCCTCGAGACCAGAACCTGAGTTTCAAGATATAAATACTGCACGAGAGTGAATGAAATTCCGGCAATTATCGCAGCTCCAAGCGCGGGTCCGAATCTCACTTTGGTAGTGGGTATCAACACATAAGTGGTGGTCAGAATTATTATCATAAACAATGCAAACGCACCCCATACCAAAAAACTGTTTATATGTTCAAATATCGGTATTTCAACCCCTAATGTGTAGATTCCGTCTGTTATAGTCAATGAGACCATCAAAAAGATGATTATAACAAACGGAGAGGCTATCATCGTAATGAAATAATATAGAAGTCTTCTCCATAACACTCTGGTTTTCTTAATCTTCCAAATATGATTGAAAGACTTCTCCACACACATCATCAACCACACCACAAACCACAGAAAGACCATAAAGGAGACTATCCCATAGATTCCTTCATTTGCCGAATTTATGATATTGTTGGCAAACAGCAGAACCTTGTTTATTACCTCAGTGGAACTGAAATGCTGATAAATCAACTCCCTTAAATAATCTCCGAAATTGAAATAGTCGGAGATGGTAAAGGTTACAGCAATAAAAGGAACAAACGCCATAACAGTGTAGAAACTCAATGCCACAGCCTGCTGTCCCAAATTCATCATAATAAAATTCTTCACCGTAAGAATTATTATCCTGATGTATTTGACAACCTTAGCCCTGAATCTTCCCAAATCGGAAATATCTATGCGCCAGATATCGTCCTGCAGAAAATCCTTGAGCTGATTGAATTTCCTTTTATATTGCTCTCCCTTCTTAAACATTATTTTCTCAACTCGGCAACAAATTCTTTAGCAAAAGCATCCAATTGTTCCATATCTGAAGCAAATGGTCTTCCCAAAAATTCTGCGCTGCCACCGACAACATTCATTCCCATCTTTTCGGTGAATGCTCTAAGCGCTTTTGCTCCTGAACCGTTCCAGCTTGAACCGCCGAACAGACCCACAACTTTGTTCTTGGGATCTGAAACAGAAATTTCGTGTGTCAAAAGTGCCATCATAGGGTGCATATCTGTGTTGTATGCACAGCTTCCAAGGATAAGACCTTTGTATTTCCAGATAGAACTCAAAAGATAAGAAACGTGTGTTTTTGAAACATCGAATACTCTGATATCCCTTACACCTTGCTCAGAAATCTTGCGTGCAATCTCTTCTGCAAATTTCTCTGTATTTCCATACATTGAAGCATAGATGATTACCACACCCTCTTCTGATTCGTGTTTGCTCCACTTGTCGTAAAGAGCCAAAACTTTTGAAGGATCTTTTCTCCAGATGATACCGTGTGAAGGGCAAATGATTTTTACAGGAACACCTTCAAGTTTGGCAAAAGCCTTCTGAACCATATTGCTCCATTTTCCTACGATATTCGAATAGTATCTTCTCATATCTTCTTCGTAGAAATCGAAGTTTACTGTATCATCGAAAATACCTCCGTCAAGTGTTCCGAATGAACCGAAAGCATCGCAAGAGAACAAAATCTGGTCGGTGGTATCATAAGTTACCATTGTTTCAGGCCAGTGAACCCAAGGTGTCAATACAAATGTAAGTTTGTGGTATCCCAAATCAAGGGTGCTGCCGTCGGTAACTTCAAATATATTCTCCTCGTTCAAAGGGAAATACGATTGAAGGATTTTGAAAGTCTGTTTGTTTGCAACAACTTTGATCTGAGGATATGCTCTCAACATTTCGCCAATCATACTCGAGTGGTCAGGCTCCATATGATTTACGATAAGATACTCAAGTGGTCTTCCTCCCAACACTTCGTTAATCTTTGCAAGATAATCGGGATTTGAACCATACTCGATGGTATCAATCAGTGCAGTATGTTCATCTGCGATGATATATGAGTTATAGGCAACTCCGTTTGGAAGAGGCCAGTTGTTTTCGAATAAATGTTTCTTCCTATCATTTGTTCCAATGTAGAACACTTTGTTTGAAATAGAAATCATAGTAGTAAAAATTTATTATTAATTGATTATTTTATATAATTCTTCTTCTGTCAATATCTTGACATTTAATTTTTCAGCTTTCTTTAGTTTCTCCGGACCTGCCTTTTCCCCTGCAAGAAGATAGGTGGTAGAGCCACTGACCGAACCTGTGCATTTTCCTGAGTGGGCGACTATCAGCTTCTTAATCTCCTCCCTCGAGCGGGAAAAGTTACCGGAGACAACAATCGTCACCCCTTTTAGAGCTTCAGACAAAACAGATGAATCATTTTCAGAATCAAATTTCAGTCCTGCCTCTTTAAGTTTCTCAATCACTGCAAGATTCTCGCTGTTTGAAAAATATTCCAGTATCGAATTCGCAATAATCTCACCAATCTCTTCGATGCTCAACAATTCCTCTCTGGTGGCAGCCTTGAGGTTATCGATATTCTTGAAATGTGATGAGAGCAGTTTCGCAGTAGTTTCTCCTATATGCCTAATTCCAAGGGAGAAGAGGACTCTGTCAAAAGCTGCCTGCTTAGATTTTCCGATACTTTCCAAAAGGTTGGAAACCGACTTCTCTTTCCATCCCTCGAGAGTCATCAACTGCTCGGAGGTCAGAGTGTACAAGTCCGAGAGATTCCGGATAAAACCCTTTGAGTACAATTGCTCGATGGTCGCCTCGCCTGTGGCAATATTCATCGCCTTGCGGGAGATAAAGTGAATAAACTTCCCTTTCACCCTTGTGGGACACAACTCATTGATACAATAATGCTTTGCCTCACCCTCATCTTTCACCAAAGAAGACCCGCAGTCGGGACAATTTGCAGGAAAAACAGGATGTACGGCACTCTCATCCCTTTTGCTCAACTCCACACGAGTGATTTTAGGAATGATTTCTCCACCTTTCTCGACATACACATAATCCCCGATGCGGATATCGAGAATTTCCATTTGCTCGGCATTGTGCAGCGAAGCCCTTTTCACTGTCGTACCCGAAAGAGCGACAGGTTCAAGATTGGCTACAGGTGTGATGGCACCTGTTCTGCCCACTTGATAGTCTATGGAAATGAGTTTTGTCAAAGCCTCCTCAGGTTTGAATTTATAGGCTGTGGCCCACCTGGGAGATTTGGCAGTGAATCCCAATTTCTTCTGCAACTCCAAGTCATTGACTTTGATTACAATACCGTCAATAGGGAAAGGGAGGGATTCTCTTCGTCCATCCCATTCAGAAATGAAATCCCAAACCTGCTGAAGGTTGGCAGCCTTACGGGCATATTCTGATATCGGAAATCCGAGGTTTTTAGCCCAATCAACAGATTCTGAGTGTGTTCTGAAAGGGAGAGACTCCCCGAGAATATGATAAAGCACGCATTTCAATCCCCGTTTGCGCACTTGTTCAGGGTCGAGCTGCTTGAGAGATCCTGCGGCAGCGTTGCGGGGATTTGCAAAAGGTTGTTCATCGTTTGCAATACGCTCCAGATTTGCTTTTTCAAAAGCGTCGTAGGGCATATAAATCTCCCCTCTGATCTCAAAATCCAACTCTGTATCGACTTTCAAAGGAATAGCATCGATGGTCTTAATGTTTTGGGTAACATCGTCTCCAACAGTGCCATCTCCACGAGTAAGTGCCCTTGTCAGATAACCGTTTGTGTAGGTCAGACAGATGGCAGTTCCATCGAATTTAAGTTCACAACTGTAGTCAAAATCCTCTGATTCAGTGCTCCTGATACGACTGTCAAAAGCACTCAGTTCGTCCATCGAATAGGTGTTGCCAAGTGACAACATCGGATATTTGTGCTTGAACTGCTTGAATTTGGAATTTTTTTCGATGTCGCTTCCCACTCTTCGGGTAGGTGAATTTTCTGAGGCAAATTCCGGAAATTTCTTCTCGAGGGTATCCAACTCCATCATCAGGATATCATACTCGAAATCAGTTATTTCTGGCTCGTTCTTGACATAATAGTTAAAATTATGACGTTCGAGTTCTTTCCTCAGAATCCCGATTCTCTCCTGTGCTATTTTCTTATTTATCGACATAACATACAAATATAGGAAATTTTTCCACAATTCAATTAAAAATGATAGATTTGCACCCGCAAAAAATCAGAAAGAAAAATGAAACAATCAATAGTTATTTTGGCAGGAGGAGGTCCTGCTCCCGGAATCAATACCGTAGTCGGTACTATCGCAAAAACATTTATTTCTAAAGGTTATAATGTATTGGGACTTCACGAAGGATATAAAGGTCTTTTTTCAAGTAATCCCAATGTAGTCACATTCGACTTTTTCCTTGCTGACAACATCTTCAACAGAGGTGGTTCATATCTTATGATGAGCCGTTTCAAACCTTCACAGGAAGATTTTGATAAGAAGTTCAATCTCAAGTTCTTTGAAGATAACAACATTAAGCTTTTGGTTACCATCGGTGGTGATGACACAGCTTCTACCGCCAACAGAATTTCAAAATATCTGAAAGCAAACAACATCAATATCCAAAATATCCACGTACCCAAAACTATCGGCATCGACTTGCCATTGCCAAACAACCAACCAACTTTTGGTTATCAATCGGCTAAGTTGGAAGGTACCCGTATTGCTACCATCGTTTACGAAGATGCACGTACCAGCGGAACCTGGTTCCTTGTGTCTGCAATGGGTCGTTCGGCTGGTCACCTTACTATCGGTATCGGTGCTTCGTGCCACTATCCAATGATTGTAATTCCTGAAATGTTCAACAAAACAGAAGCTACAGTCGATAAAATCGTAAGATTGGCAATCTCTTCTATCGTAAAACGTAAATTGTTGGGTATTTCATACGGTGGGGTTATTATCTCTGAAGGAGTATTCCACCTGTTGAGCGATGAAGATTTGAAAGCAACAGGTGTTTCATTCTCTTATGACGAACACGGACACCCTGAACTTGGCAAAGTTTCTAAAGCTCAGATTTTCAATACAGTATTGGAAGCACGCCTTAAAGCACTGGGTATCAAAGTAAAAACCCGTCCTATCGAAATCGGATACGACGTGCGTTGTCATACCCCTAACGCATTCGACATCACTTACTGTTCACAAATGGCATTCGGAGTTTGGAAACTTTTCAAAGCAGGTGAGACAGGATGTATGGTTTACATCAATGCTATGGGTATTGCCACACCATTGTATCTAAAAGACTTGCAAGATCCCGCAACAGGAAAGATTCCACCACGTTTGGTAGATATTTCTCGTGAAAAGGTTCAAAACGTAATCAAATATATGCTTCACTACATCACTCCTGAAGACTATAAAGCGGCTAAGGAATATATCTCTTATCCTGCAGATTACGACTTCTTCAAAATTTTGAATTGGGATTCTAACGAATTCTAAAATTTGGGAGCTATGAAAAAATTATTGTACCTTTTTATAGCATTGGTGCTTTTGGCCGGATGTACTCCTGAAAAACCATCGGCAGACGATAACGGAGAAAATCAGGAACAGCCTCAGGACCCGAATACACCGGAAGACCCACAGGAGCCAGAAGCACCCGAGGAACCCGAATTTCCAGACAATCCTCTTTCACAACTGACAGGGGATGTGGAACTTGTTTGGGATCCGGCCAACACATTGGTATATGCCGACTGTTACGGAGACTGTTATAATACAGGACTATACTGCTGGGGAATGTTCTTTATGGAGTTTAATTCCAATTTTATGCTCTATGTGGAGATTCTGACCGCATCGCAGGAATTGGAAGTTCCCATCGGAATTTTCAAAGCGACTGACGACCTTCAGGAAGAAGGTGGTATGCTCATTGGCAAAATCGAGACAGATGTTGATGGTCAATTTATGGCTTATTCCTGGTTTACACAACTTGAAACATCCACATCACCTGCTGCCACAGCACCCATCTACCTCGGCACTACCGAAATAGAAGTAAATTCCGACGGAACATTCACTGCCACATTCGATTTGATCGACGATGCAGGAAACAATCTTGACGGAACATTCTGTGGAGAAA
Source organism: Candidatus Coprenecus sp. (assembly GCA_045635245.1). Lineage (GTDB taxonomy): Bacteria > Bacteroidota > Bacteroidia > Bacteroidales > UBA932 > Coprenecus. The sequence continues at coordinate 3,480 of JAZRBT010000209.1, read as the reverse complement.
TGATTATAGAAGATTTCAGAATCTGATAATAAAAGCATCTGCAATAAATAAGGGTAAAGAGTTTGTCAAATTCTTTACCCTGTTTTTTTTACATCTAATCTTCGTCCATATCATTTTCCGGGGGCCAGATAGTCAGAGCCAGGTCGAGAGCCACCGAGTTTCCGTTTTCTGCAGCATCCATAAGGAAGTTGTAATAAAACTCCATATCCCGAAAAAATTCTGAGGGATCGTTCCGTTCTGCTGCCAACAAGATATAATTCCAGGAAATCAGATCATCGTGAGGCAAAGCCCCTTTATTGATCGCTTCTGTCAAAATATATTCATATTCAGAGTTTCTGACAATTTTGAGAGTATTCCAATTGTTACTTGCAGAAAAGAGGGCATATAACGGATACAGCTGCGTTTCTCCCTGAGAAATCAGAGTTTTCATATTCTCCAGAACCTCTTGCTCCATCTGCGTGGTTTCATTCTGGTGGTTGCTGTCAGATTTTGAGTGAACAGCGATAATCTCCTCTATTAATTTTTGTGTTTTGTCCCACATAGTTTGTGATTTATCCCTCAAATTTACAGAATATTTGCACACTGCAGCCCTTTGTAGCAGAAATTTTCATCTTAGCTATATTGATGTATTCTGTTTGTGCGTATATTTGTCATAAATGACAGAAATACTGACTGCGCTCATTGTGAAATATTAAAGTAAACTTTATATTTCATTCGCTTGTTTGTATATTTGTACTAAACGACAGAAATACTAAAATGAAAAACGAGAAGTTTATAATCTACCAGATGCTTCCCAGAATTTTTGGGAATGCAAAAGTGAACGGAGGTACAGGAAAATTCAAAGATATAACCCCCGAAGTATTGGAAGAACTCAGGGAATTGAATATAACCCATATTTGGTACACCGGAATCATCAAACATTCCACAGCCGGAGAGAGAGGTGTTAAAGGAACTGCAGGTTCACCTTATGCCATCAACGACTACTACGATGTAAATCACTACCTTGCTTCGAGAAAAGCATCCCGGATGAGAGAGTTTGAGGCACTTGTGGAGAGAACTTCTCAGGCAGGAATGGGAACTATCATTGACTTTGTTCCCAACCACGTTGCCTGCGACTATGTTGGGGAGAGAGCACCTTTCACAGAAGAGAATTATTATCCCGGTAAAACCTTTGACGGAGACTGGAGCGACACCGCAAAACTGAACTACCAATCTCAGGACACTTGGGAGAAAATGAGAGATATTCTGATGTTCTGGGCATCGAAAGGTATTGCCGGGTTCAGATGCGATATGATAGAGCTTGTCAGAGTCGATTTCTGGCAATGGGTGATTCCACAAATCAAGAAACAGTATCCAGACATTATATTTATCGGAGAAGCCTACCAGCCTGAGAACTATTGGAATTACTTCAATATAGGAGGATTTGACTACTTGTATGACAAATCGGGATTTTACGACACATTGAGAAGAATTGTCCGCAAGGAAGAGTCAGCATCAGCTATCACAAGAGAGTGGCAACGACTTGGAGATTTCCAGCCCAAAATGCTCAATTTCCTTGAAAACCACGATGAAGACAGAGTCACTTCAGAATATTTTGCAGGAGAATCTTTCAGAGCCCTTGCAGCTTTGTTTGTCTCCCTTTTCTACAACACTGCTCCATTTATGATCTACGCAGGACAGGAGTTCGGAGTGGGACCCGAAAAAACATCCATCTTCGATTTTTGTTCACTGGATCAGTTGAGACGATGGAACAAAGGTGTCAAAGAGGGTGATTCTCAGAAGTATCTGCAATACGAAGAATCAGACTTGTATGCTATCTACAAAGCATTCTGCGACATTGCGGCAAACGACCATGTAATAAGAAAAGGAGACACTTTCGATTTGCAATACGCCAATTTTGAAAACGGAAATTATAACCACCACCGCCAATTCTCATTTTTGAGACACCACAAAGGGAAAGTCTATTTGTGTGTGGCAAACTTTGAAGACAGCAGGGTAGAGGTGGAAGTAAATATCCCGCAACACGCCTTCGACCATTACGGAATCGAACCTGATGAAAACCTTAACCCTAACCAGAGAGTTAAAGTCAGCATAGAAAGAAATGCCGGTACAATATTAAGAATCAAATAATTATTATGGAACTGAAACAATTATTGGAAATAGCTTCACAGTTTGAATTGGAAGGAGAAATTGCCAGTGTCAAAACCCTTGGCGAAGGCTTCATCAATGATACATTTATTGTAGAAATGTGTGGCGATTCCCCCAGATATATTCTTCAGAAAAAGAACAAAAACATTTTCAAGAATATCCCCGGAATGATGGATAATATCCTCGCTGTGACAAACCACCTCAAGGCTAAAATCTCATCTTGCGGAGGAGACCCGCTCAGAGAGACACTAACCCTCATTCCGCTAAAAAATGAGCCTCAGAAATATTACACCATCTACGATGACGAATATTGGTGCGTAACCCTGTTTATCGAGGAATCAATCACTTACCAGAGTGCAGACACCCTCGAACTCGCAGAACAAGGGGGTATGGGCATTGCAAAGTTCCAGGCACTCCTTTCCGATTTTACCGAACCATTGGTAGATACCCTGCCGGGATTCCACAACATCAAATTCCGTTTTCAGCAATGGGATGCCTCGTTGGCAGCAGACCCTAAAAACAGAGTATCACAAGTGCAGGATCTGATTAGTGAGATAGAAAACCGCAGAGAAGAAATGCTGGAATTCTACAAACTTATCGAAAACGGGACAATTCCACGCAGAATAACCCACAACGACACCAAAATATCGAATATTTTATTTGACAAAAACGACAATGTGTTGTGCGTAATAGATCTTGACACAGTGCTGAGCGCCCCCTGTCTGTACGACTTCGGAGACTCCATCCGTTCATATACCAACACCGGCGCCGAAGACGATCCAAATCTCGAAAACGTCTCAATGAATCGTCAGATTTATGAAGCATACCTGAAAGGATATCTTAGCGAAGCCGACAACTTTTTGACCGAAATCGAGAAAAAGTATCTCCCATTCTCAGCAAAATACATCACATTCGAGCAAGTGTTGAGATTCCTGATGGACTACATAGACGGAGACACCTACTACAAAATCAAATACCCCGAACACAACCTTGTCAGAGCAAAAGCCCAACTGAAACTGCTCCAATCCATCGAGGAAAGTATCTAAGCAGGGAGTAAAGGTTATTGAGTAGCTTTACAGCGAAAGCACTTGAAACGACAGACGGATGATGTTCTTTTGAGCGGACTCGGTTTCGGGTGCTTTTATTACATACCCAATCTGATCAGGCTGCGATCCATTTCACTCTTCTTTTTGCCATTCTGCTTAAACGAATTGAAGTTATATGAGATGCCGAGCCATAGCATACGACTCTTATTTTTACTGCTGTTTGTCAGATCAAAGATGTTGTTATGTGACCACAATTCCCATTTTGCAGTAAGTCGGAGGCCAAGCG
>JAZRBT010000208.1:0-7105 GCA_045635245.1 Candidatus Coprenecus sp. | reverse complement strand
TGAAAATTCTTGTCTTCATATCGTAATAAATCGTTTGTTTACTATTATAGAGTACAGAAGAGTTGACAATCTATCTCCGGAATGAACAAATTATCGGTAATTTTATACTTAACAGTTTGTTAGACTCAAAAGCCTCTTGATTCCTCAAAATCTTTGATTAAAACAGCAAAAAGAACTTTAGAAAGGAGAAATTTGGGAATACAATAAAATAGGAGTATCTTTACTTACTCTTTGTTTATCGGGTATTTATTGAATTTTCTTTAATATGAAGCTTATGAAAAAACATCTTTTTATATCGTTGGTTTTGTTCCTTATTGCGGGATTAGGGAATATCTCAGGTCGGAGTTTTCTTGAGGATTTTGGACCTTGTATTGAAAAATCGGTAAATAAAGATGTTGTAGAGAATGTTGATTATGATTCGGGGCAAAAGTCGCCAGGAAACTCAAAAGGCATTCCTATCACCAAGATGGATACCTGGCTTCTTGTAATTAAGGATGGTAAGCCTCATTATAATTTTATAGGAAGTGTGGATGAGCTGAAAGGAAATTATTATCTTAGTGATATTCAATATGAGCATCCGGATGGGGTGCAGCCTTTTACATTCACCACTGCGGTTGCGACCTTTAAGGCAAAAGAGGGTTATTATTTTGACAAAAAACTTAAACTGAACGAAGAAACACCAAATGCTGAAAACACCACAGGATTCAAAGTTGTAAACAATAAAACTGTCAAGGTATATCTTACAGCCTTTACCGGGGATATGGGATATGATGTCAGGATTACTCCTGAAATGATTGAATACAAGAACAAAATCAGCCAATTGAATCTGGTTCCCATAGCTACTGCACAGATCAATGCGCCACTGTTCGACTATTGGACAAAAAAAGTCAGATACGGAAGAAATGTCATCACCGGATTTGTAGAGAAAAATATGCGGACTTATTACAGTTATCCCACTACAGAGGGACGCAGATGTACTGATGGTACATACGTTCGTGACGGAAAGAAAACCACCTACCCCAGCAATTATAAAATCCTTTCTATTGATATTCTGGATGATGATCTCTCTGATGATATTCCAGGTCTTGTCGGAGAATGGTGTCTTATATCTAAGAATCAATTTATACCGAAAGCCTGTCTTAAAGATATTAAGTATGGTGCAAAATATGAAGGTGCGCCGGCAGAGATTGTCCACAGTCCTTTTGAGTTTGCAGGAGGCAGTGGTACAATCGATGATCCATACCTAATTCAAACTCCCGAGCAGTTAAATGCCGTTCGTCTGGGAGTGAAATTTCATTATAAACTTATTGCCGATATTGATCTTTCAAAATGGGGTAACTGGATACCGATCGGTGGTACAGACTCTTATGGTTTTATGGCAGGTAGATGGGACAAGTCCGAAAAAGGAGCCTTGACATTCCAGGGTTCATTTGATGGTAATGGTCACGTCATCTCAGGTATGCAGATTGTGATTAATGAAGAGAGTCCGTTTTTGACCGAGGGAACCAACTGGAGAGCTTATGGACTTTTTGCAAATTTGGCAACAAGTCCTGTGGAGTATAAAATCAAGAACCTCGGGGTTGTGAATTTCAATATTGATATAAATTATACCAATATCAAGAAAGAACTGAACCTCTACGCTGCACCTATCTGTGGCGGTATGAACAATGGTACGGACATCATTAACTGCTACTCCAAAGGGGGTAGAATCAATTTCAATATCCGTGGCAATGAGGCATTTAAAGAAACTGATCAGTTTGGTTTCAGACCTGACGGGACACCGACTGTAAAAATACACGCGGGTGGTATATGTTCTACCGGTGGCGGAATGTTTGATGGTATCACAAGGTCATTGTTTCTGCATATTGAAAGATGTTTCAATGATTCAGATATAAGTGTGAATGTTGAAAATGCTCATTACCAGCTTTATGCTGGTGGTATCATCGGATCAATGGGGGAAACCCATATTCACGAATGCTATAATATCGGCAACATAACTTTACCTCTAGGCTTAGAAAATTTCTTGGCTTCCTGTACTGAGGCTTTGGCTGGCGGTATTTGCGCCTACGCAGCAATTGCAGATATTCCCGGCATTTACCACTACCCTCCCGAACTTGCATCATTTATCCAGAACTGCTATAATTCAGGACAGATTGTTTCAAGAAGTGCCGCAGGTATTTTCAACTTGTCCCTTTCAGACATACATCTTGAAAATTGCTACAATACCGGTACAATTATAGGGAATGAGTTTGATGTAAGTAACGGACAATCAAGCATAAATTCCATTATCTCACAAGCTTGTGCAATTATTCCTTTTGGAAAAGAATATCTGAGAAATTGTACCAGCGACGGAAATGCTCTTACAGGTTCTGTATGGAAAGCGTCTGCTGCTCTCGGCAGAAAAGTATTGGCTGCAATTCCAGAAGATAATCATCCTGGAAATATCTATAGCGTCGTTCCCGGAAATATCGGAACTTTTAACGATATCAAAGCCGATGTATGGTATGCAGATGCTGCTCAATGGGCACTAGAAAAAGGAATTATATCCGGAACTGAGTTTTCACCTGAGAAGACTTGTACAAGAGCACAATTCATAACATTCCTATGGAATGCTGCAGGTAGTCCGAAAATGTCAGGAGCAAATCCATTTTCGGATGTAAAAACCACCGATTCATATTACGATGCGGCACTTTGGGCAAAAGAGAAAGGATTTGTCGGAGGAAACACTTTTGCAGCAAAGACCTCCCTCAGCAGAGGAGAACTTGTCGTAACTCTCTGGAAGTATTTGGGATGCCCTGAAGGAATGCAGGCAAATCAATACCTTGACATCGAAAGTCATCAAAGTGATTTTGGAAGAGCTGTTGCGTGGTCACATATCAACGCTGTTATCGGAGGCACCGCAAGACATAAGTTTTCACCCGAAAAGACCTGCACAAAAGCCCAGGTAATCAACTATATGTATCGGGCGATAAGGTAAGGAAGAAGAAAAACTTTCAGACTACGATGCAACAAAGCAGTCATTTTCTGCATCTTGGAAATAGTAATTTTATTTAACTGCGAGTATGAAAAAGACACTTCTATTAATCGCTCTCGGCGCTGCATTTTTGGCTGTATCTTTATGGGTTTGGTTATCAAATGGAAAGAGCGCAAAAGCTGTAAAAGCAAAATTCCGTTTGGGAGGAGCAATTCTTACACTTACAAGTATGATGGCAGCCGGTGGTTGCAGTAGTCCGTCACAAATCGCTTGTTATGACCCTGCCCCTCAGAATGAGGTCTATTTGGAGCATCAGGAAGGATATCAGAGTGCACAAGATGTTAAGAATGGTGATTCGATAAATGTTCAGGTTCGCTATTTCAGCGCATACGGCATCAGGATTTCTATTGAAGATGCCACACATTCCGAAGTATTGCAAAATGAGATATATGAGATTAAAGAGTCAAGTGCAGATATAAGCCATACAATTAATGTTGGTGAGTATGTCGGCATAGCATATCTTACAGTTTTCGTAATGCTTTCAAATGATCAAGAGTACGTATGTGATTCTATGAAGTTGAATGTTCTCGAGTAAACATCATATTCCTTTTGTAGTATTTGAAGTTACCGACGCCTGTAACCAACAATGTAAATTTTGTTACAACTATTGGAAAGGAGACGGATGCGTATCTGATTTTTCACAACCCGATTTCCGATTAGCACAAAAAACCTTACGCAAACTTCTTACTCAAACCTCCATCGGCAGTTTGTCCCTTTCCGGTGGAGAGCCTATGTTGCTGCCACGTATTCACGAACTTTCGCTCAAAGCAAGGTTTACCGGAGCAAATGTGAATTTATTGTCCAATGGGACACTTATCACAGATACCGATATTGAGATTATGAATCAGATCGGTGTGGGTACAATTCAGATTCCAATTCTTGCAACGGAAGCATCATTGCACGATTACATTACAGGAGTTAAAGGTTCTTGGCAAAGAGCTGTCAGCAGTGCCCGAAAAATCAGTTCAACTAAATCAGGGTGGCTTCTTCCAGTATTGATTATAAGCAAGTTAAATATCGAACATATTGAAAGGATTCTTCGCTTCTACCACTTTGAATTCGGTGCTACCCGAGCTATGGTAAACCGATTCAATATCGGGGGACTCGGTATCAATAACGCATCGGAGTTAACCCTTGGCACTGCCGAATTGAAAGAGGCATTTGAACTGGTAAACCGGATTGCCGGTGAATTAGGAATGACTGTTCAAAGCGGAGTATGTACTCCAATGTGTGTGCTCAATCCCGATGATTATCCCAATATCATTTTTTCCCATTGCTCAACAGATTTGTCCAATCGGCCATTGACTGTCAATTATAAAGGAGATGTCCGCTTCTGCAATCATTCCCCACGCATATTAGGCAATATTTACAATAAAACCATCCGAGAAATTATTACTGAGAACCAAAACAGCGGATATTTTGACAAAATCCCGGTTCCTTGTGAGACCTGCAAGCTTTGGACCCGCTGTCGAGGAGGCTGCCGAGCTGCATCAGAACAATTATTTGGCGCCTTTGATATCGTGGATCCTATTGCTGCCGATGTGCAAAAATGAGGAGCCGATCATAAGCTCTTGCAAGAGACATAGCCTTTCTCGCCAGTTATCGCCACCTTAATCACTCCATCCATCTTATTTTCAAAAATGTGATAAGCTTCATCAATCTGATTTAATGGGAATCGGTGGGTAATCAGTGGAGTAGTATCAATTTTTCCTGCTTCAATAAGACGGAGAACTTCCTCACAATCGCATCCATCTACACCACCTGTCTTGAAAGTAAGGTTCTTGCCATACATTTCGGGCAAAGGAAGAATCTGCGGTTGGTCATAAAGAGCCACTACAGTTACAATTGCATTGGGACGGGCACATTCCCAAGCCAGTCGGAAAGTGTCATCAGCTCCTGCCACTTCCAAAACTCTATCTGCGCCATTGTGGTCGCTATTTTTCAAAACAAAGTCTCGACATTCCTCCGGGGTCGTAAGCAGCACTTCCGGATAATGTTCCTGAACAAAATGCCTCCTCCCTTCCGACTTCTCGCACACGATAATACGTTTTGGATTGCGTAGCATCACACACAGCAAAGTGCATATTCCGGTAGGCCCCGCCCCTATTATCAAGACTGTGTCGTCTTCCCTTATTTCTGAAATGCGAGGAGCCCAAAAACCTGTAGCCAATACATCTCCTACCAGCAAAGCCTGTTCATCGGTAACGCTGTCCGGAATACGATTCAATCCTTGATTAGCCAATGGAACACGTACATATTCAGTTTGTCCACCATCGATGCGACATCCCAATGCCCAGCCACCATTGGGATCGGTGCAGTTGTTCACATAACCATTCTTGCAGAAAAAACACTCTCCGCAAAAGGTCTCCACATTCACAGTTACCCGGTCACCCGGCTTTACTTGAGTGACTTCCTCACCTACCCTTTCTACCACTCCCACCATTTCGTGACCCACTGTAATTCCCGGCACCGCACGAGGCACGCTTCCGTGCTTGATATGCAAATCACTTGAACAAATGCTGCTCATTGTCACCCGAACAATGGCATCGGTCGATTCTATCAAAGCAGGCTTCGGCTTCTCCACCAAAGCAAACTTCCCTTTTTCTATGTATGTGTATGCTAACATAAGTCCTTATTATATCATCAACATAATCCGTCCTTCTGCCTTGACAAACATATCCGGATGGCGGCAGATAACTGCATAAACCTGATTGGAGGTAACGGGTTGTCCGTCCTTGCGGATAAGGAGCCGTTGGCGGTTAATCATTTCGGCAATTTGCTCTGTCCTCATTCCCCTGTTCTGACTCACAAGGCAGTAAAGTATTGCTTCTTCAATTTTCATTTGTGTATCGCAATCAATTGATTTTTCTGCGGGATTTAACAACACTGACAACAAATCCGATAATGGCAGCCAACAGAATTACAGGCTCCGCAAGCATAAAAATCGGCATTGTTCCGGAAGTTAGAGTCACCATTGTCGAAAAGAACAGGACCATACATATTCCCGACGCCAAAATGACCAGACCGGTCTGAAACTTTTGCTTAAAACGTCCAATCAGATATGATATCAGGCAAATGACAACACCCATCAAAATATACAAAAGGAGCATACTTCGCGGCATTGTACCGCCAGCATTTCCTTGAAGATCAAAATGTGCCGGAAGAAATTCAGGCAACACACTCCACCGCACTACAATGGCCAATGCATTGAAAGCCACTATCAAAATCGGAATAAACCAGTTTCTTTTATTCATATCAAAAGGTTGTAAACATTTAGGTGTAAACCTTTACACCGTATTATTTAATTTATGTTAAATGCCCTGCAAAGTGTTGTTCTTCTTGATTATTTTATTAGGTCATTATTTGTACTACTTGGAAGAGGCTTATCCTCTTGCCATACGACTGTTGCATAAAGAGGAGCTAATGGGAAAGTCCAGCAGTATGCCAAAAACGGCACAACATAACCTGCTCCGTCGGCATAGTTAACCATGTCAGCCTCATCAATGCAATCCTTGACATTAATAGCAAAAGGAACCATTATATCATTATTGGGAGCTTTAGATAACATATATTCAGTTTCGACATGAATCTTAGGACTACACGTGCCATCGTCTCCAATGGTGCTTACATAATTTTTATTTTTATTATATATCTTAGTTCCTGGAGTCCCGCTAATGGTTACATATCTGTATTGAACGCACGATGTGCATAGTATAATAGAGATAAATAAATAACCTATGATATTGAGATATTTTTTCATAATTAGGTCTATAATTATTGGTAATCGATAAAGTTAATATTAGGAGAGTATGTATCCTTGCGTCCGAAGTAGAGTATATATGCTGATTCTGTTAAACAATTTGGCTTTGCCTGATATATGCGTCTTAAAGCATTGTTAGGATAGTAATTCTTATTCTGTCGATCAACGCGCTCAGATATCCATGAATTTACGTAATACTCTGATATAAAGTTGTCAAACGTCTTCTGTTGGTCAACAGAATATGATATACATATGCCAAATCTAAATCTTAAGTCTGATATGGGTATCTCCACGGCGTTGTAATATGACTT
>JAZRBT010000207.1:0-8522 GCA_045635245.1 Candidatus Coprenecus sp. | reverse complement strand
AAAAAGATGGCGTGAGTAGCCAATCATCGGTTTTCCATTTGTAAAGAAATCTGTGGGTTTGCTCGGAGCCACAGGGAAAATATCGTCATTGAAATAGATGAACTCCTCATCCAATCCCTTGATTCTGTGAAGATTCATCTCTATAGGATTGCAATTGAATGTAGGAAGATATTCTTCTGGGATAATATCTTTATGAAGCACGACATTGACAGTCTCTCTGTTTATCCATTGGGGAACCTGGCTTTCGCGCGCCACTATAAGATGGACTTTTCTGATAAAGGGCATATTGGTTTCAATCCCTCTGAAAAGATATTGCAATGTACCCCAATCCCTGAATCTCTTCTCGAGGATTGGAGTGTTGGTATGTTGTTGATAATCTTGTTGCCAAAGTGGGTCTAAACCATTTACGTATGTGATGACAATGTCCATAAATTCAATCTGTAATTACAAGGGCGAAGATAATTAATGGAAATCTATTAACAAATTTAGAACGGATAACCTATACCAAACTGGAATGCAAATCCTCCCCGTTTGAACCATTTGTCGATACCTCTCCATTGGAATGAGACAGGGTCATACAATTTTATACCCCAGTCAAATCTTACTACCACAAAATTTATATCCAATCTTAATCCAAGACCTGTACTCAAAGAGGAAGTCTTGAACATATTTGCAAAAGAAAATTTAGTGTAATCCTCCTCTCCTGCAGGGGTTTCCTTTTCATTCTGCAGGTTCCAGACGTTACCCCAGTCAAAGAAAATAGCTCCACGAAATACCGAGAATAGCGGGAATCGATATTCTATGTTTGCTTCAAGACGCATATCTCCAGTCTGGTTTGGAATAGAGAATGTGGTGTCCATTGGAGCAGAGCCGGGACCGATGCTCCTACCTGACCAACCTCTCAAACTGTTAGGACCACCACCCCAGAAAAGTCGTTCAAATGGCATTTTGGAAGAGTTTCCGTAAGCAAAACCTGCTCCGACAAGTCCTCTTACTGCCAATGCCTGTTTGTTGTCTTTTCCAAACATCCAAGTGTATGAAACTGAGCCTTCTGCTCTGATATATTGAGAGTAAGGAGAAGCCCAGATTGTGTGGGCTCCGGTGGAGTCTGTGGGCATAAACTTGTTGAATGCCGAAATCAGATTACCGGAAATGTCTGCCTGAAGGGTCGCTTTCAGGTAAGAGACTTTGGGATTGATGCTTGGAGTACTGCTATATTGCATAATGTAACCAAGACCCAAGTCGAAGTGGTTTTTATATGCCTCTCTCACAAATGGGTTTGTCAGCGACTCCATAAACTGGGGACTGTAATATGGCAGATTTACAATATTGATCTGCAAGGGAGTAGCCTGATGATACCATTTGTTGTTTTTACTTCCCCAGCTCCAACCGAACTTACCCCCTATCATATTGCGGGAATATTCGGGGCGCTGCTGGTAATTGTAAGTGAGGTTGATATCTGTTCTGGGGACAATGTTTCTGAAAACACTCGAAGGGAGAAGGAGGAATGTAGGAAAACTCAAACCGGCGCTCGCACCGAACTCGATGGCTCTGGTTACATTTTTGACAGAAAACTGGAAGTTACCCATTACTGACAATGATAACCACTCTCCCCCTTTGAATATGTTTCTGTTGTAATATGAAATCTCAGGAGATATTCCGATGAGTCCCGATGCATTGGTGGAAGCTTCAAGATTGACCTGGTATCCGTGTATTTTGGAAGGAATCAATCTGATGGAGCAATCGACAATGTTTGTATCCACTTTAGACAATTCGACACTTACACTGTTGTAGAGCCTCATATTGGCAAACCTCTGATATGTATTGTTCACAACACGTTCAGAGTAGATCTCTCCCGGTCTGACACGATTCATCTTATACAATACAGACGGACGAATCTTCCTTTGTTTGTCGTAAAGGATTGTAATGTCGTTGAACTGTAGGGTGTCGAGAATCTGCGGAATCTTCTCAGCAACAGACACTCTGTATTTCACATTGTCCGAAACCGGGTAAATATTGACCTCACCGAAATAAAACTTCCTGTGGGGTTTTGAGTCTTCCGGATCTTCATTACGGGTGTAATTCTTCACCTTTATTTTCAATATTGCAGAGTCTTTTACCGCAATGGTATCGGCTGCAAAAAAGTAATAATTCTTGGTAAACTCATAGTAACCCATATTTTTCAGATGAGCAGCACTTCTGGCACTCTCTTTATCCAGAAGTTCCTCCGAGAGAGGCATCCCAACCTTTACCAGAGAATTTATGGTGTCGCCAAGTATGTCTTCCCTTATATTGGGATCGTCGATTTCGTAACTGATTTTCTGAATCGGATAGCGTTTGCCAAGTGTGACATTGTAAAATACTACCGCATTTTTATTTTTGACCTGAATGCTGTCATTCACTTTTGAGTTGTAAAAACCGAGAAATCTGAGGTGGTTTTCTATATTCTCCTTGCTGGCATCCACCATAGATGGTTCAAATATGACAGGCTCCTGTCCAAGCTTTTTCACAAATCTGTCCCAACCATCATTTTTCCCATTTGACCAGTTATAGACATACAGAAAGGGGTTCCAGCCACCTTTACGGGTCTTTATGAAATATGTGTTTGCTTTCTGTCTGACGTAGTTGTCAATATTTGATTGTCCTTTGTAATCGGGGTAATCCTTTGAGTTTGTGACCTCTACAACATTGCTTTTCAGACGGAGCTGGTCTCCGGTAAGAACTCTTGTAGTGCTACACGAGGAGAGTATCCCCATCAGGAGCATAATCGTTACAATATGGCTGTATAGCACTTTTTTATTCATAAACCTGTTACAAAATTTCTCTGTGTGTGGACAAAATCAGTTTGCCAATGACAAATATAAAGAAAATCGTGGAAAATCACTCCGAGATTTCAATAATCCTGTACAGATATCACTTTGGAGCCGCTGTGACGTAGAATTAGTCAAAAAAAATGAAGAGATTTCTCAGATTTTTCATTGAACAAACAAAATAGTTAGATATATTTGCATTGAAAATAATCCGATTGAGCCGGATTGCTAATTTTTAACTGAAGTAACTTACTTACATTTACAGAAATGAAGAACAAGTATATCGATCTGATTGGTCAGTCCTTTGAGTTTCCTCAGGATGAGTTTAAAGTTGAAGAAGGTAACCTTCACTTTCACAACATTCCTATTATGGATGTTATTGAACAATACGGAACACCGTTGAAAATTACCTATCTGCCAAAGATCTCTTCTCAAATCCAAAGAGCGAAGAGAATGTTCAATGTGGCAATGGCGAAAGTTGATTACAAGGGTGATTACCACTACTGCTATTGTACAAAGAGTTCGCACTTCTCGTTTGTATTGGAAGAGGCTCTCAAGAATGATATTCATATTGAGACATCTTCTGCATTCGATTTCAACTTGATTGAAGCTTTGTACGAGAGCAAAACTGTGGATAAAGACCTTTATATTATCTGTAACGGTTATAAAAAAGATACCTATATAGATAATATTGCAAATTTCATCAACAACGGCTGGTGCAATACCATTCCTGTGCTGGACAATATGTCAGAGTTGGAAAAACTTGACAAAGCAGTAAAAGAGCCTTGTCGCATCGGTATCAGAATTGCTTCGGAAGAGGAACCTAAATTTGAGTTCTATACTTCACGTCTTGGTATCCGCTACTCAGACATTATGCCTTTCTACAAAAATGTAGTAAGTAAAAATAACAAGTTCAGTCTGAAGATGTTGCACTTCTTCATCAATACCGGTATCAGAGACAATGCATACTATTGGAACGAACTTGCAAAATGTGTCAATGTTTATTGCGACCTTAAAGCTGTGTGTCCCGAATTGGATTCATTGAATATCGGAGGTGGATTCCCTATCAAGAATTCTCTTGCAATGGACTTTGAATATGAGTATATGGCTGAAGAGGTTGTGGCTCAAATCAAGAGCATTTGTGAACAAAGAGGTGTTCGCGAGCCTAATATCTTTACAGAATTCGGTTCTTACACTGTAGGTGAGAGTGGTGCCACCATTTTCTCTATTCTCGATGTGAAGCAGCAGAATGACAGAGAAAGATGGTATATGATCGACAGTTCATTTATGACCACACTTCCTGACACCTGGGGTATCAACCAAAGATTTATCCTGCTTCCTATCAACAAATGGGAATCAGAGTATCAAAGGGTGTTCCTCGGTGGTTTGACTTGCGACAGTCAGGACTACTACAATGCAGAGGCTCACGCTAATGCGATCTTCCTGCCTAAAATCAACAAAGAAGCGGATGAAGAGCCATTGTATATCGGATTCTTCCACACAGGTGCTTATCAGGAATCAATTGCAGGATATGGCGGTATCCAACACTGTCTGCAACCTGCACCAAAACATATCATTATCGACAGAACAGAAGACGGAGATTATACCACAAAACTTTTCAGTAAAGAGCAAACATATAAATCGATGTTGAAAATTTTAGGTTACTAATCTCTGTATGAAAGGTTCTGTACCCAGCAAAGCAGATATAAAATTAGTCCGCAGTCTCTCTCAGAAGAAATTCCGGGAGCAGACCGGACTTTTTGTCGTAGAAGGGGAAAAGATGGTCGCTGAGGCACTTGCCAGCGATCTGGAGGTTGTGGCAGTCTATTATCAAGATGAGATTTCGGCCGAAACAATGTCCAGAATGACCCTTTTGTCGAGTCCTTCCCCTGCGCTTGCTCTTGTCAAAAAACCTCTGTCGAGGGATTTGTCACAAATTTTGGATCCGGCCTCGCTCGGAGGAATATCATTGGCATTGGATTCAATCAGAGATCCTGGCAATTTGGGAACAATTCTCCGCCTTGCCGATTGGTTTGGAATTGACAATATCTATGCTTCAAAAGATTGTGTCGATATTTTCAATCCCAAGGCAGTTCAGAGTTCGATGGGGTCTGTTTTGCGCAGAAAAATTGATTATGTTTCTCTCGAAGAGGTTGTAAGTGCTTATAAACAAGCAGGCATTGCAGTTTATGCCACTACTCTCGACGGAGAAAATATCCATTCGGCGACTCTTTCGAAGGAGAACGCTTTGATAATTATGGGAAGTGAGAATAATGGTGTATCTCCTCAAATTTTGTCTATGGTGACAGACAGGTTGTATATACCTCCCCACCCCATTGAATCCACAAGCGGACGGTCTGAGTCACTGAATGTTGCGATAGCTTCTGCAATTTTATGTTACGAGTTTAGAAAAGGTTAGTTATGTCAAGAAAGAAAAAACAGAAAGAAATACTATATAATGTACTGATCGAGGATGTTGCAGCTGAAGGTAAAGCCCTCGGAAGAGTCGATGGAAAAGTGATATTTGTGCCACACGCAATTCCAGGTGATGTGGTCAATATTCAGCTTACCAAATCACGTGAGAAGTATGCAGAAGGATATGTTACAGAGATAGTTACCCCTTCTCCCGACCGATTGGATCCATTCTGCCGCCATTATGGAGATTGCGGCGGTTGTAAATGGCAGGAACTTCCATATCATCTTCAGTTGAAATACAAACAGCAGCAGGTGGTCGATCAGATTACCCGCATCGGTAAAATTTCTGAGAGCGATTTTGAGACATTGCCTATCCTGGCTTCTGAAAATGACAGGGAGTATCGCAATAAACTGGAATTTTCTTTCTCGGACAAAAGATGGATTTTTGCAGGAGAGGATCCAGATGTGATTTTCGATCCCCCTACACCATTGAATCCTGAAGACTTTGAAGGTGGAGTATTCCCTAGACATCTGAAAAACGGATATTCGAGGGTCAATACCCGTCCTGAGGGATTTGCACTGGGATTTCATATAAATGGAGCTTTTGACAAAATTCTGGATATAGAACATTGTCATTTACAACCTTCTCCTTCCAACGAAATCAGAAATTTCATTAAAAAATATGCTATTGAGCATAATCTTCCTTTCTTCAATATCAGGGAGCAAAGTGGTTTGTTACGCAGTATAATCATCAGAACTAATATTGCCGGTCAGGCGATGGTAACAATTATGTTTGGGGCAAATCCTGCAAATCTTGGATTCCTGAAGACCTCGTTTGATCCATCGCAGACAAAAGCTGAGGCAGAGAAACTTTTCGATGTTCTGATGAAAGAGTTTCCTCAGATTTGTTCATTGCATTATTTGTTCAATGACAGATTGAACGACGCAATCAATGACCAGCCGGTGCTGCACGCTCGCGGAGAGGATGCAATTTATGAAGAGATGGAAGGATTGCGTTTTAAAATCGGTCCCAAGTCATTCTATCAGACCAATCCCAAACAGGCTTACAGACTATATTCATTGGTTCGTGAATTTGCTGATTTCAAGGGTAATGAGAGAGTCTTTGACCTTTATACCGGAACAGGAACCATTGCTTTGTTTGTCTCTCGCGGAGTCAAATCGGTAGTGGGTATCGAGTATGTTCCTGAGGCGATAGCAGATGCGAACATTAATGCTCAAATCAATGGTATTGACAATTGTAAGTTCTATGCCGGGGATATGAAAGACATTCTGACCAACGATTTTGTAGCTCAAAATGGCGGTACTCCCGATGTGGTGATTGTCGATCCTCCCCGCGCCGGAATGCATAGCGATGTGATAGATGTGCTGTTGAATACAGCAGCTGAGAAAATTGTATATGTAAGCTGTAATCCATCTACCCAGGCGCGTGATATTCTGATGCTTTCTGAAAAATATAAATTGGAGAAAATCAGACCTGTGGATATGTTCCCTCATACCCACCACGTGGAAAATGTTGCCCTTTTGACCCTAAAAAAAGAATTGTAATTCAGAATCAAGATGAACACAATATACGAACCTACCACTATTTGTGCACAAGCTACTGCTGCAGGACACGGAGCGATTGCTATTGTCAGAATGTCCGGAGGAAAATCGTTTGAGATTATCTCCAGAATTTTGAAAAATTCCAAAGGCGAGTCTTTCTCCAAGCCATTGGATCGCAGAGCACGTTTTGGAACTATTGTATCTCCAGATGAGAGAGTTATAGATGAGGTGGTAGCTATTGGATTTGCAGGTCCTAACTCTTATACAGGGGAAGATTCTGTCGAAATCTATTGCCACGGTTCAGATTATATTGTTTCAGAGATATTGAAACTCCTTATCTCTTGTGGAGCGCAAATGGCCTCTGCAGGGGAATTTACTAAAAGAGCCTTCCTGAATGGAAGATTGGATTTGGCTCAGGCTGAGGCTGTTGCAGATTTGATTGCATCGGAAACAGGTGCTGCACACGACGTTGCTTTGAAACAAATCAAGGGTGGTTACTCTGATGAATTGAGAGGAATGAGAGATGAATTGGTGAACATTGTTTCATTGATGGAACTCGAATTGGACTTCAGCGAAGAGGATGTGGAATTTGCAGACAGGACTCAGTTGAGTGAACTTTTGAGTAAAGTGATAGCTCATATCGACTCCCTGATTGATTCGTTTTCATTAGGAAATGTTATCAAAAATGGAGTCCCTACAGCCATAATCGGTGCTACCAATACAGGTAAAAGTACCCTTTTGAACGGTCTGCTCAGAGAAGAGAGGGCGATCGTATCAGATATTGCAGGAACCACTCGCGACACTATCGAGGATACCATTAATATAGATGGCGTAACCTTCAGATTTATAGACACAGCCGGCATCAGAAGCACCAAAGAGACTATTGAGATAATCGGTATCGAAAGGACTTTCTCCACAATCTCCAAAGCCTCAGTGGTGTTGATGGTATTGGATGCCACCAGATCAGAGTATTTTGAAGAATCTTTGGCTACCCTTTCGCCTAGATTGAGCCAGAAACAAGAACTGTTCATTATACTTAACAAACTCGATGTGGCATTCGGCAGCGGAGAAGAGACCACCTTGGAACAACTCAAGGAAATCGAAGCGGGCGCAGATGTTCAGAAGATGGTAGATCAGATTTCCCAACTTGCAGCAACATATAACTGCCCCCCTACCCGCATCATTACCATTTCAGCAAAACAGCGTTTCGGAATAGAGAAAATCAACTCTGCCCTGATCGAGTCGCACAAATCACTCAAATCCCTTAAATCGAGCAGCAACGGCCAGATGGTCACCAACCTTCGCCACTACCAGGCCCTCAAAGACGCCCGCGAATCCCTCGCCCGCGTCGAAGAAGGAATAGCAGCTGCCATCTCCACAGAATTTATCTCCCAGGACATCCGCCAGGCCCTCTACCACATCGGCACCATCACCGGCGAAGTCACCTCCGACGAGATACTGGGGAATATATTCAGGAATTTTTGCATAGGAAAATAACGCTTGCAATCTATTGATACACAATATATTACAACATGTTTTTACGTGTAAAAACATGGCATTTTTCGATTTGCAAGTAGATTGTAACTTGTTAAATTTTAGAATATTGCACTATTGAATCTTAGAAAGGTAAAAAATTATTTGAAATAATAATTTGCAAACATTAACAGCATACAAATTAGGAATAATACCTTAAACAAAAAATAATATTAGCGCATTACTATTAGTAATATGGAC
>JAZRBT010000206.1:0-3246 GCA_045635245.1 Candidatus Coprenecus sp. | reverse complement strand
TGGAATTGTAAGTTTCGGCTGTCCTGATTTTGCCGAGCTGGTAAAGCTCCACAATGATTGAACTGGTGAACTCCAAAAAGCAAATTTTTGTGCTTTTACCTTCTAAAGGATTGATACTTACTGATTTCATTATTTTTAAAGTTTATAAATGACAATCAGTAAAGTTATCATTATGGGAGATTATTTTCCCCAAATCTCCTTGTCATAGTCTTTAACAGAGCGTCTGATAACCTCGTGTGCCTCTTCCGCCCCATAGAGTCCTTCAAATCTCATTCTGATTTTGCTGCTCCCCGGGATATCCTTGTAAGTGGTGAAGTAGTGAATCAATCTTTTTACAATTGCATCTGGAAGTTGTGAGATATCAGTATATTGCTGGTAGATTGCGTCATTTTTCAATACTGCTACTATCTTGTCGTCTGCCTGGTTATGGTCAAGCAGCCTGAGTCCTCCGATGGGAATCGCTTTTACCACGATATCTCCGTGAGTTACCTCTTTTTCTGTCAAAACACAAATATCCAAGGGGTCTCCATCGCCCTCAATGTCATCTCTATGCAGTATCTCGGCGCTCCTTGCTGCCATATTTTTCGAACAAAGTGTTCTGGGTAAAAATCCGTATAGTGCAGGTACGATGTTTGAAAATTTCTGAGGTCTGTCAATGGTAAGATAGCCTGAAACTTTGTCAACTTCGTATTTGACTGTGTCGGTAGGAACGATTTCTATAAATGCAGTAACCTCTTCAGGGGCATTGTCTCCCAATGGTATACCGTGCCAAGGGTGAGATTTATGTGATTGAATGATATTCATAATCAAGTATTTTTTTACAAATATACGATTGAAACTAAAAATATGTTTAAATTAGTGGAATAATTGAATAAAAATGGAAGGAGATATCACAAAACGAGTAAATAAAGGTATAGAATTGTTTGAAGGAGGCTACAGTTGTTCGCAGGCGGTTGTTTTAGCTTTTGCCGATTATTTTGGGATAGACAGTTCAACTGCTTTGAAATTCTCCTCTTCGTTTGGAGGGGGAATGGGACGCTTGCGGGAGGTATGCGGAGCGGTTTCTGGAATGTTTATGATTCTCGGTTGGGTATATCCATACGAGAAAGTTGAGGATAAAGAGGCGAAAAAACGCAATTATGCCGCTGTTCAGAGGTGTGCTGCCCAATTTAAGGAGAGGATGGGTTCATATATTTGTGCGGAATTGTTGAAAACCAAGAGAGAACCTCAGGAGCCTGTCCCTTCTGACAGAGATGCTATATATTACAACCTTCGTCCTTGCACCCGTGCTGTGGCTGTGGCTTGTGAAATTGTCGCAAAGGAGATTTTTCAAAATGAGCAGTAGAATTGCAGATATAATTACCTTGCAAAGGGATTTCTTTAAAAGTGGTGCAACCCTCTCTTTCCGTTTCAGGAAGGAGGCTCTGCTGAAACTTCGCAATGTGGTAAAGATACACGAAAAGGAGATTTGTGCAGCCCTTGAAGAGGATCTGGGCAAGTCGGTAGGGGAGTCATATATGACAGAGATAGGGATGGTCCTTCATTCTATCTCATATCAACTTTCTCATTTGAAAGCTTTTATGCGTAGCAGAAGAGTGTTCCCGTCCATAGCGGTACTTCCTTCCCAGGGAAGAATTTTCCCTGAGCCTTATGGTAATGTTCTGGTGATATCGCCCTGGAACTATCCATTTCTATTGGCTCTCGATCCATTGGTAGGGGCGATTGCAGCAGGAAACTGTGTGATTCTAAAACCTTCCGAACACTCATTGAGGACTTCAGAACTGCTGGAGAAGATAATATCTGAGATATTTGATCCGGCTTATGTGGCTGTGCTGACAGGAGATGTTGCTGTTGCCAAGGAGTTGCTGGAGAACAGGTTTGATTATATTTTCTACACCGGAAGTGCTGCGGTGGGGAGGATTGTGATGCAAAAGGCAGCAGAGCATCTGACTCCCACAACATTGGAATTGGGTGGAAAGAGTCCTTGTATAATAGCTCCCGATGCAGATATCTGCCAAAGTGTGAAAAGGATAATTTTCGGCAAGTCTCTCAACTCGGGACAAACTTGTGTTGCTCCTGACTATCTTGCTGTGCATAAGAGTGTTGAAGAGAAAGTTTTGGCTGAATTCAGGAGCCAACTTTCTGAAAATCCGAATTATTTCAAGATTGTCAATAATGCCCATTTCCAAAGACTGTCAGACTATTTGACACAAGGTAAAATTCTTTTGGGCGGCAATGTCCGGAAGGAGGCTATGAAGGTGCAATTCACATTGATGGCTCCAGGCAGTTCCATCGATTCAATAATGACTGAGGAAATTTTTGGTCCAATTTTGCCTGTTATTACCTATTCTGATGAGAATCAGTTGATTTCGGAATTGAAGTCTAAAGAGAAACCTCTTGCTCTATATGTTTTCTCAAGGAATCGGGAGTTTGTAAAGACCCTTCTGAGAGAAGTACCGTTCGGCGGTGGAGCAGTAAATGATACTTTGATGCACATTGCAGAGAGTAATCTTCCTTTCGGTGGAGTGGGGCAGAGCGGAATGGGAGCTTATCACGGTCGGGCATCGTTTGAAACATTTACCCATTATAAAAGTGTGCTATATTCTCCTTCGAGATGGGTTGCTCCTTTGAGGTATCCTCCTTATAAAGGTATTAAAGAGAAATTGATAAAATTATTTCTTAGATGATTCTCTGATTTGAGTAGAGGATATTTTGTGCAGAGGTGCATCTTCCAGATAAGTTATCTTCTTTGCAATCGGAGATAACTCGAGGCATTTTGCTTTGCAATCATAACCATCTCTGGGGTAGATGATTATTTCAAAATTTGAAAGAATTTCCTCCCATTGGTACCACTTCTCTATAATAAGAATATTGTCAGCACCCATTGTCAGAATAAAATTGTAGTCAGGGTGCAGTTCCTGAAGTTTTCTTAGGGTTTTGATTGTATAGAGGGGCTTCTCGAGATGATACTCAATGTCGCTGATGACAAGTTTTTCAGAAATCTCACCAAATCCTTTTTTCACCTGTTCGAGTCTCTCTTGTGCGGGAGCAAGTGTGTCTGCCTCTTTGATAGGGTTGTGAGGTGATGGGATAATCATAACGACATCTATCGACTCCATCTTCGACAGATATTCCGCTATGGCTATGTGCCCAAAATGTACCGGATTGAAAGATCCTGAATATATGGCGCAATTCATTTATTCGCTTCTGCCTGTAAAATTCTCAATAACCCTTTCAGCCTCTTGT
>JAZRBT010000205.1:0-5603 GCA_045635245.1 Candidatus Coprenecus sp. | reverse complement strand
AAGTACTACTTTTTTCTTATTTATAAAGCATTTACTCATTTTCTTTAATGAATTCATCATTCTCGGCCCGTTTTTTTCAATTGATATTTGATAATTATTTATATTTGTGTGATAATAACCCAATTATTGTGTTGTATGAAAGCCTTAGTAACAAGTTTTGTCGCCATATTCCTCTCTCTTGCACTTTGTGGCCAGAATACCACCGGAGAGAAGAGTTCCCAAGAATATGAGGAGCAGGCACGAAAACTTCACGACAATTATCAGTTTGAACAAGCTATACCGCTATATAACAAAGCATTGCAATCTGCTACAGATTCGGCAAAAATTGTAGAACTTCAAACCCGACTCCTCAACTGCGAGAACGGAATCAGTATGCTCCAGTACATTGTAAGACCCGAGGTATTGGACGCAAAGGAACTCGAAACAGGTAATTTTTACCTTTATATTTCAGATCTGGAGAATGGAAGTTGGCTTCCCCTCCCCAATCCCTTGAACAAGTCAGCAATTGTACACCCTTATTACTCAGGAGTCTATCTCCCGGGAGGATCTAAAAAAGTGATTTTCTCTGCCCCCGACGAGAGCGGTGCGTGGAATCTTTACACCTCTGAGAAAGTTTCCGACAATTTCTGGTCAGCCCCCCAGATTCTCAGCGAAGCGACCACTTCGAGTGCAGACGAGATCTATCCTATGTTGAGCGCAGACGGGAAAACTCTCTATTTTGCTTCCAACGGATTTGCAGGGATAGGAGGTTATGACCTGTTCAAAAGCGAATGGGACAGTGAAAGCGGAGAATGGGGAGCCCCCGAAAATCTCGGATTCCCATACTCATCTACCCACAACGACCTTATCTTCCACAACACCTCTGACGGAAATCACACCCTGCTTTTCTCCGACAGAAATTCCACCGAAGGGGAAATCACAGGATTTGTACTCAAAGCCATCAGCACCCCTGTAAAGACAGCCTTGCAGAGTGGCGAGAGTGCTGCGGAGATCGCATCATTCAAAGTGGAGCATAAACACTCCCCAAAAGCGACTCACGCCAACAAGCCCAAGATAGACAGTGTATTGCACCAGACATACAACAATTACTCCATCCTTATCAACAAGATAAAAGTTCTCCAGCAGGACTACCGCGAAAAACGGAGCAAACTGGCAGAGAGCCGACAACTCTACGAAAAGGCAAACGAGAATGACAAAGAGTTTTTGAGAGAAATCATCGAGGACATCGAGAAAAGTTCCGGCTCGATTAAAGAAGAGCTTGACAATCTCTCCAAAGAGGTCCACATTCTCGAAATGGAGTTCCTCTCAAAAGGAATCATACCCCGACAAGTGGAGCAAGAAAGTGCTGAGAGCACCACTGAAACAGTGATTCCACAATACAAATTTGAGAAAAAGGAGATGGGCGAAATTCCTTATATGGAAGTGGAAATACCCAAACCAAAATTTGACTATTCGTTCAAAGTTCTCAAAGAGGGACAATTTGCCCTTGACAACACATTGCCCCAAGGACTTGTATATCAGATACAAATAGCTGTTTTGGGTTCAAAAGCAAAAGTGAAGGAACTCAAAGGGCTCAGCCCCGTTTTTGTCAAAAAACTCTCATCGGGCAAATACCTTCACACCGTCGGTCTGTTCCGCACCCACGCCGAAGCCCTTTCTAATCTCAACACCGTCAGAAAAAGGGGTTTCTCGAGCGCATTTATCGTGGCATTCAACAACGGAGAGAGTATCTCTGTCAAAAAGGCAAAGGATATAGAGAAAAACCAGAATAGCAGTAAAGGCTACTCGGTTATCCTCAGCGGATATCAGGAAGGACTCCCCTCCTCAGTGATTACCATAATCCAGCAGAGCTGTACAAAAGATATCTCCAAAGGAACTCAGGGAGACAAGATAATATATATGGTAGGTCCATTTGCCAAAAAGGAAGATGCTGAATTCCTTATCAAAACATTGACCGACCTGGGAGTTGAGAACATTTCACTAAACACACTATAAAATATGGGACTCATCATCACATTGATATTGGTAGGAATACTGCTCATTATCGCAGAGATTATACTAATTCCCGGAATATTCATTACCGGACTTATCGGTCTGGGCTCACTGGTGGCATCCTGCTACATCGGTTGGACAGAGTTCGGCCAGACAGGAGGAATTATCACAATCCTTTTGAATATAATCCTTTTAAGCCTCTTCGTGGTGCTGGCGTTGAGAGCCAAAACCTGGAGAAAACTCTCATTGACAACTGAAATTGACAGCAAATCTGACTCTACTCCACAGGAGAAAGGGATATCTATCGGAATGGAAGGGCTGACACTTACCAGACTTGCCCCTATGGGAAAAGTTCTTCTTGGAACACAAAGTGTCGAGGCAGCAGCCATTGACGGAATCATCGATCCACAAAAATCGGTCGTTGTGACCCAAATCATTGAAAATAAAATATATGTAACACTTAAATAAACAAATTATGGTTGAAATTACTTTTATCATCTGGATAGCAGTAGCCCTTATCGGCTTGATTATCCTATTGTGGTTCTTCCCCATTACCCTTTGGTTCCAGGCACTTATCTCCGGAGTGAGAATCTCCCTGCTGCAATTGGTACTGATGCGTTGGAGAAAAGTTCCACCCAGCACCATCGTAATGGCAATGATCACCGGAACAAAAGCGGGATTGAAACTTGATGCAAATGCCCTTGAGGCTCACTACCTTGCAAAAGGAAATGTGCCCAATGTCGTAAACGCACTGATTTCTGCCGACAAAGCCAACATCACCCTTGATTTCAAAATGGCTGCAGCAATCGACCTTGCCGGCCGTGATGTATTCGAAGCAGTACAAATGTCGGTAAATCCCAAAGTTATCAACACCCCTCCTGTAACAGCTGTGGCAAAAGACGGTATCCAGCTTATCGCCAAAGCCCGCGTTACCGTTCGTGCAAACATCAGACAACTTGTAGGAGGTGCCGGTGAAGAAACCGTTCTTGCCCGCGTAGGAGAAGGTATCGTATCGAGCATCGGATCTGCCGAATCACATAAAGAAGTTCTTGAAAATCCCGACTCTATATCCAAAGTAGTATTGGCAAAAGGACTTGACGCAGGAACAGCATTTGAAATTCTTTCTATCGACATCGCAGACATCGACATCGGAAAAAATATCGGTGCAGTACTTCAAATAGACCAGGCAAACGCCGACAAAAACATCGCACAAGCACGCGCAGAAGAAAAACGCGCAATGGCAGTAGCACTCGAACAAGAGATGAAAGCTAAAGCGCAAGAGGCTCGCGCTAAGGTAATTGAGGCAGAAAAAGAGATTCCTCTCGCAATGGCTGACGCATTCCGTTCAGGCAACCTCGGCATAATGGATTACTACAAAATCAAGAACATCCAAGCCGACACAGAGATGAGAGAAAACATCGCAAAATAGAATAAATTTGTTTTTTATTCTTTTTGTGCTACCTTTGCAGTCCTTAACGGATTGGTGAGGTGGGTGAGTGGCTGAAACCAGCAGTTTGCTAAACTGCCGAACTCGTAAGGGTTCCGGGGGTTCGAATCCCCCCCTCACCGCAGAAAACCGGATGATGCAAATCATTCGGTTTTTTTGTACCCATATCTGAGCCAAGCCCGCTTGAGCGAAAGAGAGGGGTGCAAAAAAACCTGAGTGCGACAGCACGAAGAAGGTTTTCTGCAAGGTCCCCGCGAAGCCAGGGGAATGCCGAAGGAAAAATCCCCCCTCACCAAAAGAGAAAAGCGCAAAAAAACCTGAGTGCGATAGCACGAAGAAGGTTTTCTGCAAGGTACACCGCGAAGCCAGGGGAATGCCGAAGGAAAGAAAAATCCCCCCACTAAAAAACAACCCAACAGAACAGGATGACAGTAATCTAACATATCAAACTAACCATACGGAATAGACATATTCATACGCAACCCAAATCCAACTCTCGAGCGTCATCCAAGTCTATCCCTGCAAAACACATCCCAACCGTCATCCAGGTCTATCCCACAAAAACACCTGGATCAGTGATTTCCACTCTGAGATACCTGTAGTGCACATTGAGCGCGCCAGGTGTAACAGAATCAAGCAGCACCTGGCACACCAAAAGCCACTCTGACGCCAATTTGCGCGCCAGGTGTTTTTGCAAGGAATAAGCATTAAAGTTATATAGGAAACATTAAATAAATGAACCAACAGGTCGTATTGAATACACCATATTGTTCATACGCAACACCAAAACAATATTAATTCAATCTCCCACAAAATATCCGGGACACCTTTACAATCGCAGGTAATTTTACAACTTACTCCAGAAACATATAGGGAAATACACCCTCTACGCCATTATATAAAATCCTTTAACAACTCCTGATTTAAATTGAGAAGTCTCGCTATCTGCTTTGGCGTTGAAAAATATTCATACTTCAATCTTCGGGCTACCTCCAACCTTTGAGGTACATTCAAATATGTAACACCATCAACATTATACTTTTCTTGAATCAATCGTTTGACTACACATCTCAACTCCTTATCCCCAAGGAAAACATTTTGAGCTTGACCCAAAGCCATATCTATCTCACCCTCATTCTTTTGCGAAAGAAAGTATATATATCCCACAGGAGATTTAAAAAGCCTTTCTACAGAAGGATACTCAACATAGCTCCGATAGTCAATAAGACCACTTACATCCACAAGCCAATCCCCGGGCAAAGAGATGTGAGTGCGCAATAAAGAACGCCTTTCTCTTAAAGAGAGAGATTGAATTGTTCTTAAAGTTTGATTACCGGAAGCAGATTGACCTTTAAACATCAAATACGAAGAAGACCACATATATTCAGATGGAAGAAAACGAAATCCACCCTTAATCGGATTTCTATGAACATAAGAGATTGTCTTCCTCAATGCAGACTCATCAAAAATAGGAATAATACTCGCCTTTAATTGCCTGAGAGATTTAGAAGCATTATACTCAAATTGATTATACATTGAAGTCAATTGAATATACTTGCGAATAAAGCATCGACATTGCTCAAGTGAACCATACAAAACACAATGGATATGATTGTCCATTAAAGTAAATGAAAAAACTGAAACACCGGCAATATGCTTACAAATAGCAATCCTATTTGCACCTGCAATGAAATCGGAATCTTCCTTAAATATAGATGACACCTGATAGCCATCTGTACAGAGATGATAAAACCCCTTCTTTTCTCTCGCCTCCATAAAACTAGAACTTTATATTTATAATTCTTTGGATTCCTTATAAGCAAAACAATGAATCCAATCTTTCACAAACAAATATACAACACTTTTTTATTTCTACACATACCTAAACGAAACAAACTCAATCACGTACAAAAACACCTGGCTCAGTGATTTCCGCTCTGAGATACCTGTAGGGCAAATTGAGCGCGCCAGGTGTAACAGAATCAAGCAGCACCTGGCACACCAGAAGCCACTCTGACGCCAATTTGCGCGCCAGGTGTTTTTGCAAAAGCCTCTCTCAAGGCCTGCTGATAAATTCGCAAAATCATTCCATTCAAATGCCAAAGTGAAGTAATTGATAGAGATTCCTAAAATAATCAGACAAATAGAACATAGGTGCAACAAT
>JAZRBT010000204.1:0-11787 GCA_045635245.1 Candidatus Coprenecus sp. | reverse complement strand
AACCATTTGTGCTTCTGCTCGCCCAGTCATTAATTTTTGCAGCTACTTTTTCAGGATTTGAGAAGTCCATACTTTCCACTGCTGCATAATAATTTTGTTCTACAGTGTTTTCAAAGGCAGGTAAAAGAGGACATTCTTCGTTCACAAGAACACCATTCACAACCTTTAGAGTAACATCCAGATCCACTGCGGGAAGTTGCTCCATTAGAATTTTGCAGTATTGGTTCAATACCTCTATTCCTTCTTCGCCATATCCGAGGAAGTCAGTGATTTCCTGAAGAGTTTCTCCACTTGCACCATTTGCAACCATCGATAAAGCATATTGAAGGCTCAGTGGAGAGCATACCACATTTTCATTATCATAAAGCCCTTGAAGAAATTTGAATGCCATACCGTTTCCTGACTCGACAAATCCTTTCTGCTCTTCACTCAAAGAAACTTTGGGAATCTCCACTGAGGGAGTTGGAGAAGATGCATTGATATTGTTCTCTAATTTCTCTGAATCCAATTTATTGCAGGAAATCATCAGTAAAGAACACAAAACAAAAATTGCTGCATTTAATGTTTTCATAATTGTTTGATTTTAATGAGTTGATTTTAATTTCTTGTAAATTTAATATTTTTTTTAGAACCTCATCATTGATTATAATAAGGTGAAACTTAGCAGTCGTGACAGAGTGTTGATTTGGGCTTCGATTGTGGGGGTCAGACTGCGACCGACAACTTTATTTTCTTCACCATCTGTTTCATTTTTAATCTCTACATCTTTTGTGGAGCTTTGAGCAGATAGATTTGTTAATCCTCCGATAAGGCAGAGGATTGAAACAATGATAATTTTATTGAGTCTCATAGGCTTGATTTTTTATTCAAAGTTAAACATTATGTATGAAATATATACAATTTATTTTATACTACTTGGTTTTGTAATATATTGATAATCAGCTATATGGAAAATATTTATATACTACCTAATTTATTTCATATACTACTGTATTGAATTGCTCTGATTTCTCATTAAATTTGAGATAAAATAGAGTTCTATGAAACTTATACCTTTTATATTATTGCCCTTTTTTTTATATACCGGTTGTAACAGGTTTTCGGAGATTGATAAGATCATTTCTGATGCAGAAGTGGTTGTTATGGAACATCCGGATAGTGCATTGGAAATGTTGGACAAGATAGAAAGAGTGTCATTAAGGCCAGGTGAGCAAAAGGCTAAATTTTCCCTTATATATGCAATGGCCCAGCATAAAAATTATATAGACTCCGATTCGGATTCACTCACGAGTGTTGCTCTAAGTTATTATCGGGATAATGGAAGCAATAGAGAAAAGGCATTGGCATATTTGTATCACGCAATGACAAAATTTTATGCCGATAATCTGGATGAAACTATTTCTTATGTAGCTCAGGCAGCAGTCTATACGGAGCTTACAGATAATTATAATACCAGTGGCCAGATTTATCATCTTTTAAGTAATTGCTATAGAGAACAAAAAGATTATAAATTGGCAATTGAATATTGCAAAAAGGCTCAAGAACAATATGCAAAAGCAGGCACAATAAAGAATGAGTTGCTTGCAATATATGACATTGGATCTATATATTACTTCCAGGGGAAGTATAAAGAGGCATTTCCATATTTTACAAAGGCTAAGGAATTGTCAAAGCAACTGTCAGATGAAGAAAGGTATATCAGGTCTATGATGATGCTGGAAAATCTAAATTATTATATTGGTACCGAGGATGTAAATTACTTGGCTCATAAGGAATTATGTGACTTTTATGAAGATAGAGAGGGGACAGAGGCTTATTACTCGGTTTTTGCTATGTATTACTATAATTCAAGGCAATTGGATTCTGCGAAGTATTATTATGAACTTTATCTTAACAGTCTTAAAAAAGTTTCAGAATTTAATGTTCACCGATTTATATCAATGCGATCAGTCTGTGAAAAATTGGGAGACTATAAATCAGCTCTTAAATACGAGAAAATGTTCTCTTATTATTCAGACTCAATATATAAGGTGAATTTAAACAATCTGACAAAGGAAGCCGAGCAGAAGTACCATACAAAATATATACAGGATACTTATGATGCTCTAAAATCCCGTCACGTTTATATGATATTGGCATATTCTCTTATCTTTGTTATTGTCTGTGTATTGGTTATTATCTTTGTTCACAGGTATAAATCTATGATAAAAAGACGAACAGAGGAGTTTCACGATTACATAGAAGATGCCCGCACTCAAATGAATGAAATGGAGAACAGGTACAATTCTCTGGAAAAGGACAGCTCGCTCAGTCGGGAAAAAATAATACACTTGCAGTCATTATTGAAAAACCGTATACAAAGTTTGATACAGCTTACAGAATTTGCCCATATCTATGAATCTCGTCCGAAACTGTTCTATGATGCTTTCAGGCAAGAACTTATGACGAATAGTAAGTTTAATCCGGAATTTATTTCTGAGATATTATTGATTACAGATGAGTGCTTTAATGGAGTGATAACTTTTCTACAGACAAAATACCCAACATTATCAAATCAGGAACTATGCTTTTGTGCCTTGATATTTTTAGGATTCAACCAGGAGTCCATTCGGGTTTTAATGAACCATACAAGTGTTCAGAGTCTGTATAATATAAGAAGGAAGATCAGATCGAAATTGGATATTTCGAACGATGATGGTAATCTCGTAAAATATCTTCAGGAGCTGCTTGAGCAATTTAGAATTTGCATTAAAATGGAAGTTGCGTCCCATTTAGTAGAATAATATCTTTTGTACTTTAATTTTTGTTCATTATCTTTGTGCTGTTCAATTCTATTGAACAGATATTAATTTTGAACAGAATGGTGTTGATAGAACAAGAAATATTGAATTTGGCATTGGGAGCATTGAAAGAGAAATTTGCCTTACCTGATAATGTTGTCATTCATCGAGAAAATAGAGCATATGGTAATTTTAATGCTCTTATTCAGATTATGAATATAGATTTCCTTTGTGAAATTAAAGGTAATATTACAGCGACCAATATCAATACAATTGTAAATCATTTACAAAAATATATGGTTGCTGAAAACAGACCTGTACTATTGGTGGCAAAGTATATCAATCCTAATATCTTTGATAAACTTGTCGGGTTTGGATTAAATGTATTGGATTGTTCCGGTAATTGCCATATAAGATATATGAAAGGTAATATCCCTGTTTTTCAGTTTACGAATAGGGGTGAAAAAAATATGTTTTCTAATGAAAAAGCATATCCTGTTTTTCAAGATGCAGGAATCAAAGTGATATTCTATCTTTTGCGGGATGTGAAAAATGTTAATAAGGTATATAGAGAAATTCAAGAAAACACAGGTGTCGCCCTAGGTACTGTAAAAAATGTGATTGATGAATTAGTTAAACGGAATTTCATTCTTGTAACCGACAAAGGGAGAATCTTAAAGAATCGGAGAGCACTGCTTGACATTTGGGTTGAAAATTACAATCAGGTGTTGAAACCTAAACTCTTAATGGGACGTTTGGCCTTTCGTACTAATGAACAAAGAAATAAATGGCTTGCAATGGAATTGCCAGCAGGAATGTATTGGGGAGGCGAATGTGCAGCAAATGTGATTGATAATTATTTGGAGCCTGGAACATTTGAAATATATACAGATGTACCTACGGCATATTTGATGAAGACGGGATTTGTAAAGCAGGATGTTAATGGAGAGATAAAGGTTTACCAGAAATTCTGGAAATGGGAAACAGAGAATCACATTGTTCCTCTTATTCTTGTTTATGCAGATTTAATGGGTAGTGGTAGCAGCCGTTGTTTGGAAGCAGCGAATAGATTGATAGAATATGGACTTAACGATTCCGAGTGAGAAGATTTGTAATCCATTATTGGTGGAACTATTGCGAAAACTTACCGATAGTTTCAAGAAGATGGATAAAGAGTTTTATGTGATTGGAGCAACTGCACGAGACATTGTCATACGGCAGCTGCTTGACACAGAGTCAAAGCGAAGAACCAGAGACTTGGATATTGCCATTGCAATACCCGACTGGGATACCTTCGAGCAAGTAAAACAGATCCTTATTGCTGACGGTTTTGAGAAGTCAAGGGATATGCAACAACGATTCTATTATGGAGAATATGAACTAGATATTGTTCCGTACGGTGTAGTTGCCAAGGAAGATGACAATATCTATTGGCCACCTGAGGAGGTTGTTGCGATGTCTGTAAAGGGCTTTGATGAGGTGTTGTCTGAAGCCATTACGGTTAGCATAGATGACGATTTTAAGATTAAGATTGCATCACTGCACGGATTGTTCTTACTTAAGTTCAATGCGTGGCTTGATAGAAATTCTAAAACAAGTAAGGATGCTGAAGATATGTCATTCATATTTTCAAACTACTTTTTGGCAAACCTTGAAAGAGAAATTCATCAAGAAGTATATGACTGGGAAAACTTTGATGACTACATTGTGGGCGGCTATTGGTTAGCCTATGATATAGTGGCATTGTTGAATAAAGAACAACTATGCTATTACAAAAATGTTATCGAGGGAGAACTTGCCAAAGAGGAAGAAAGCAGACTCTTAAATCATATGCTTGAGAACTCATACGGTTTAAAGTATGAGACGGTGAGAGATACTTGGCAAGCGATAGCAGATGTTTTCCAAAAGGCTATAGAAGATGAAATCGAAGAAGGTTAATACATTCAGTATCAATGGTAACGGCAAGATAAACGAGGATTACATTTTATGTCAAGATTTGTTTGAAGAGTATTCATTGGCGATATTGGCAGATGGTATGGGGGGCTTGTCATATGGGAATCAAGCTGCACAAATAGTTACATATGGCATAGCCGATTTTATTGCGTCCAACCTTCATAAGTATGAGCCAAAGGAACTTTTGCGTAAGGCTTTTGATATAGCTGATGAATTAATCCGTCAAAAATGTTATGAGTTAAGATGCAAAATGGGTGCTGCTGTATGCGTTGCCTTGATTGGAATGGACTCGGTTCATTTTGCATGGCAAGGTAATGTAAGATTGTATGTCAAGGATAATGAGAAACTTCAAATTTTAACAACAGACCATATAATCGTTGGCGGTAGTTCAACACTTTTGACAAGATGCATAAATGGTAAGGGTTTTAGAGAACCTATACCTGTTAAAAGTGTATCAGTCAATGGTGTTAATACAATCTTTATGTGTTCCGATGGATATTATCAGGGCACCAATAATATGCAAAGTCGATTACCTGCTAATTTAAGCGATGATGCATCAATAATAGAGATTATATTTGAATGATACGACTTCAGGTCTCTTCTGCTCATAAATAAAGTCAACTAAACTTCATTTTGAAGTGAAGTTGGTTTATTATTAAGGGCTTTGATGATAAACAAACAACTATTGTTTCATTCCTTTGCCGGGGTGGAAACCGGTTAGTTTTCAGCTTCCACCTCAGCTTGTACTTCTACCTGCGCTTGTGTTTCAGGCTGCACTTCTCTGAAAACTACTGAAGTTAGGGTTTTGGTTTCCAACACCTTTCCTTTTTTATCGAGTTTGTCTTGTCTGACGATGCCATAACCGCGTGAATACCAGGTACGTGAATATTCTTTATTTGAAGTGAACAAAGCTCTTACACTCTGTGTATTGTCGATGACAAAACAGTCAAATGTACCGGCTTCGGTGGTAATGGTCTCCTCTGCCACCACTTTTCTGTCATATACCTTTATCTTGGTGTCAATAGGTCCCATATCCACCACCATCTCAAATTCGGGCAAAACATCTCCTACTTTGATATCGACAGGAATACCTTTGGGTTCTCCTTTGACATCCACATCACCGAACAAAGACATTATATCACCATCCTCATCATCAGACATCTGGCTCATAGCTTCC
Source organism: Candidatus Coprenecus sp. (assembly GCA_045635245.1). Classification (GTDB taxonomy): domain Bacteria; phylum Bacteroidota; class Bacteroidia; order Bacteroidales; family UBA932; genus Coprenecus. The sequence continues at coordinate 5,877 of JAZRBT010000204.1, read as the reverse complement.
TTCAATACAGTTTTCATATCGATAATGGTCTCTCCATCCTTATATATAACAGGAACCTTCACTTTGGTGGTTTTGCCATTTTCGGTTACAAAACTGTAAGTTGTCGCCTTACCATTGATAAAATCTCCGGATTCAAGAACAATCGAATCCTTTGACGAACTTAGCAGTTTACCTTTTGCATCCACTGTCGAATAAGTGACTGTTTCTACATTTTCGCTCAAGCTGAAAGGAACCAGCTCCTGAGCCATCATTACACCTGAAACAGAAATAACTGCCAATAACATTAAAAACTTTTTCATACCAGTTCTCTTATTTTAAAAAATTAAAAATTCATAAATAGTGTTTTGGGAACCAAAAAAAAGAGGCACCCTTCTGCTACACAAGGAACCTCTTCTTTGTACTAAAACCTAAACCTGAAATATAGATGCATAAAGTGGTGTTTTTGTTGCATCAGAATTCTAGTTTTTTTAAAGCACCTTGGAAAGAGCGCTCCTGGTAGGGAACATTGTCATTATCAATCCGATTGTGGCTATAGAGACAAAGGTTATCACCAGATCACTCCAACGCAACACCACCGGATAATAATCGACCACAAAATTTCCAGGCATCTGTATCACCCCGAAAACCTGTTGAATCATAGCGAGGACCACTCCGAGCAACATTCCTGCCAATGTCCCCAGAATAATTATCATATACCCCTCGCTGAAGAAGATATTCCTTATCAAAGAATCCTTTGCCCCAAGATTCTTCAAAGTGATAATATCATCTCTTTTCTCAATAATAAGCATTGTCAAAGAGCCGAACACATTGCAGCAGATCACCACAATAATGAACAGCAGAATCATATAGATGACCACTCTCTCCACCTCCATCATCTTATAAACGGTCTCATTCTGCATATATTTGTCCTGAACAGTATAACCGTCCGAGAGAATTTCGGAAAATTCCTTCCGCAGCTTTGACAATGGCGCCCCATCTGCCAGACGAATCTCCATAGCACCCACTTCGGTCGAATCGAGCCCCAGCAGTGCCTGAGCCCTCTCCAGCGGAACATAGAAATAACTGTCATACTTCTGGTCGGTACTCGAGAAAATTCCTGCCGGAAAGAAAATCTCTTTCCTCAAAGAAGCCATAGGATTCATCATCGAAATCTCCTTTGCCGCATCGGGAAAATAGACCTCGACAGGATTGACAAAACGGGACGAAATACCCATCTGCGAATACAATCCCCTTCCCACCACAGTCTGCGGAATCTCTCCGAACCAGAGTTTGAACTCCCCTTCGACCATTTTGAAAGAGACGGTGGGATTGCTGACAAATGCATCATCGACCCCTTTTATCGTGGCGACACCCTCTTCTTTATCATAATTGATAAAAACAGTCTCCTCCACCACGTATGAGGCAGATTCCAAAGATGGGTGATTGTTTATTTTGTCAAATACGGAATCGCTGTAATCAAAATACTTCCCTTTGGAAGAGGTGATGACCAAATCAGGGGCACTATTGTCATACATTCCCCTGACGATCTCCTCAAATCCATTATAGACAGACATTACAATAACCAACGCACAACTTCCTACCAATATCCCCAATGCGCTGATTAGGGATATGATATTTATGACGTTGTGCGATTTCTTTGCAAAAAGATAGCGCCTGGCTATAAAATAGGACAGGGACATACTGAATTATTTACTCAACAACTCGTCGATACGTTCTACGTAGTCCAATGAGTCATCAAGGCAGAATATCAGTTCTGGAACGATTCTGAGTTGTTTGGCAACCAATCTTCCGAGTTCTCCACGGATAGATTTTCCCATCTCCTGAACAATTTTCAAAACACTTTGCTGCTTATTGGAAGGGAAGATGCTGATATAGACCTTTGCCACAGCGAGGTCTGGGCTGATTTTTACACCACTTACCGACACCAACGCCCCTTCGAAAGCGGCCATTCCTTTTGCCCTGATAATTTCAGCAATATCTCTTTGAAGCTGACGGGCAACTTTCAGTTGTCTTGTGCTTTCTCCTTCCATATTAAACTACTTTAATGATGTAATAATTTTTCTTGCCCCTTTGAGCCAGAATATATTTTCCGTTGATAAGATCTTCAGTTGTCAAATTTCTGTCGATAGAGTCACATTTGTCTTTGTTGATAGAGACTCCACCACCCTGGATCATCTTGCGGCACTCTCCTTTTGAGGGGAACACAGATGTTTCAACTGCAAGAATATCAATGATATTACCTGGAAGTTTGTCAGCAGCCAATTCAAATTGGGGAACACCGTCAAATACCGAAAGGAATGTTCTCTCATCGAGTTCTCTCAACTGGTCTGAAGTCGAGTTTCCGAAAAGAATGGATGAAGCATTGACAGCCTTCTGATACTCCTGCTCACCGTGAACCATAACGGTAATCTCTTTTGCCAAAAGCTTTTGAAGACCTCTCAGGTGAGGTTGTTGTGCGTGCTCTGCGATGGCAGCCTCGATATCCTCTCTCGAAAGGAATGTGAAAATCTTGATATATTTCTCAGCATCGGCATCGGTCACATTGAGCCAGAACTGATAGAATGCGTATGGAGAGGTCAACTCGGGAGAGAGCCATATATTTCCTTTCTCGGTCTTTCCGAATTTTCCGCCATCAGCTTTTGTCATCAAAGGCCAGGTCAAAGCATAAGCCTCTCCGCCTGCCTTTCTGCGGATAAGTTCTGTACCGGTGGTCATATTACCCCATTGGTCACTGCCACCCATTTGCAATTTGCAATCCATTGTCTGATACAAATGCAAAAAGTCATATCCCTGAAGCAACTGGTATGTAAACTCTGTGAAAGACATACCCTCACGGTCTTCTCCCGAAAGGCGCTTTTTGACAGAGTCTTTGCTCATCATATAGTTTACGGTGATATGTTTTCCGATATCACGGGCAAAATTGAGGAATGAATAATCTTTCATCCAATCGTAATTGTTTACCAATATTGCCGCATTGGGAGCATCGCTGTCGAAATCAAGGAATTTCTCCAATTGTTTTTTAATCGCTTCCTGATTATGTTTGAGAGTCTGCTCGTCCAACAAATTTCTCTCCTGTGATTTCATCGAGGGGTCACCAATCATACCTGTAGCACCGCCCAATAGCGAAATAGGCTTATGACCACAATCCTGGAGGTGTTTAAGCATCATCACACTTACCAAGTGACCGATATGAAGCGAATCTGCCGTAGGATCTATCCCCACATAGGCTGAACAACAACCTTTCGCCATTAACTCCTCCGTTCCGGGCATAATATCCTGGATCATACCCCTCCATTTAAGTTCTTCGATAAAATTTCTCATATATTGCTACTTCTTATTTTATTTGGCAAAAATAACGATTTTTTACTACTTTCGTTTTTTTATAATCAAATATATAGAATATGCGCTTGATCAAATTATCTTTTATTGCCTTTGCAGCAGCCTTATTGTCGGCGTGCTCTTGCCCAAAATCGATGGAAGAGCAACTCGCATCTCTTGAAAATGTCACATCAATAACCAGAATGGAGAGTTCTGAATTCGGTGAAAAGTTCGTTCTTACCTTTGAACAGCCCATCGACCACAAAGATCCCTCAAAAGGTGTATTCAACCAGAGAGTTTTCGTTTGCCACGTACACCCTGACAGCGCAACTGTCGTTGTAGCAGAGGGTTATGGTGCACAATATGCAGCCCGCACAGGTTACAGAGATGAAATTTCAAAAATTTTCAACACTAACAATATCGTAGTGGAACACCGCTACTTCCTCGAGTCGACCCCTTATCCCGAAACTGCACCACAGGATATCAATTGGGACTATCTGAATGCTGAGAACGCTGCTAATGACATTCACAATGTGATTACAGCTCTTAAAGGCATCTACGATGGGAAATGGATTTCCACCGGTATCAGCAAAGGTGGACAGAACACTATGATTCACAGAGCATACTTCCCTGAAGATGTAGATGTATCGGTTCCTTATGTAGGACCTGTCTGCAAAGCCCTCGTGGATGGCCGTCACGAAAAATTCCTTGCCGATTATGCCGGAACTCCTGCTGATAGAGAAATCATCTTCAACTATCAGGTGGAATTGCTAAAGAGAAAAGATAGAATCTTCCCTAAATTTGACTCGCTTTGCAAAGCCAACTCATTGGAATTCAATATCCCCACAGGCGAGATATTTGACTTGTGCCTGTTGGAATTCCCATTTGCATTCTGGCAATGGGGTTATCCTACCACTGAGATTCCTTCTACCGATGCATCTGATCAGGATATTTTCAACTATATGATGAAAATTGCCTCTCCGGACTATTTTGAAAAGTGGAGCACCACAGCACCTTTCTTCGTTCAGGCAGCCAAAGAGTTGGGATACTACGGATATGATATGACACCTTTCAAGAAATATCAGAAGTATTTCGATTTGAAAACCACCGAAGATTATCTTCACAGAACTGTCCTTCCACAAGGTATGAGATTTGAATTTGACGATTACCTTTACAAAAAACTGACTGCATTTATCCAGTCAACTGATGCCAGAATGGTATTCATCTATGGTCAGTTTGACCCCTGGTCAGCAGTTATGCCCGATAACCCGAACAAGGAAAACATCAAATTCTATATCGAGCCCTGGGGCAGCCACAGAGCACGAATCGGTACATTTGACGAACAGACACAAAACGAGATCAAATCTATCCTAAGCGGTTGGCTATACAACTAACATATACGAAATGATTAACTTCAAAAACATAGAATTGCAAGACAAGGAGTGGGTAAAACCGCTCCTTGCTCTTTCAGATTTCAGAGGTACTGAGTATTGCTTTACCTCATTATATATCTGGTCATCTATCTACAACACCCAGATAGCCGAATACGAGCAGATGCTCCTTATCCGCAGCGCTGACGAAGAATACTTCTATTACCTCTACCCTGCAGGAAAAGTCGATTTGGTCAAAGCGGTGGAATTTATGATGGAAGATGCCCGTTCTATGGGTAAGAAATTTGCTTTCAATTCACTCACTCCCGAGAACAAAGAGGAACTCGAGAGACTCTTTCCCGACAGATTTGAATTTACCCAAACCCGAAACAGTTTCGACTACATATATGAAAGAGAGGCCCTTGCGACTCTCTCGGGCAAGAAATACCAGCCCAAACGGAATTTCATCTCCCGTTTCAAGGAGATTCCGGGATGGGAATATGAAGGTTTCTCATATCTGGAACCCCAACGATGCGCCCAACTTCTGGAAGAATGCTACAGGATGAATGAAAAATGGTGCCAGATGAGTGCCTGCAACCACAATGCCTCCAAAAGACAGGAGTGCTGTGCAGTCAGAAGGGCACTGCACGACTTCGTTGCCCTCGAACTCGAGGGGGGTGTGCTGAGAATAGACTCGGAGGTGGTAGCATACACCATCGGCGAACCTCATAACAGCGACACCTACATCGTTCACATTGAAAAAGCCTTTGCAGACATCAAGGGTGCATACCCGATGATCAACCAATCTTTCGTTCTGGACAGGACAGTGAAGTTCAAATATATCAACAGAGAGGACGATGCCGGTGATGAGGGGTTGCGAAAAGCAAAACTTTCATATAATCCTGCATTTCTGATAGAGAAATATTTTGCTATTCCAAAATAACTCATTTTCTTTGCGGCTGAATTTTTTTAAACTAAATAATGGGACTTTACGATAGACGAAAATTAAGCAATGGTGCCGAGATTTCCATCTGGGAAATCACAGAAGATGAAGATGACCTGAGACAGTTGTGCTCACCTATTCCTAACGACGAATTGGAAGAACTCCAAATAATCAAGAGTGCTTCCCGCAGAAAAGAAAAACTTGCTGTTAGAGCATTGCTCAACGAGATGTAAGTCGGATCGTAGC
>JAZRBT010000203.1:0-2902 GCA_045635245.1 Candidatus Coprenecus sp. | reverse complement strand
ATGACACTGCCAGACTGCCACTTTGCTGTGTCATACACGCTATATATTATATTAAGGTATGAAGAGAAATTTAGAGGATTTATTGACTTCCGGTATTCCTGAGGTAAACATTCTCCCTGTGGTAAACATTGAGACAGGGAGCAAAATCAATGAAGAAGAACTTCCGGAAGTTCTGCCAATACTTACATTGAGAAATGCTGTACTTTTCCCTACAACGGTCTCACCTATTGCCATTGGAAGGGAGAAATCTATAAAATTGATCAAGGACGTTTACAACTCCAGCAAAATTCTTGGAGCGATCGCTCAAAGAGATGTCAATGTGGAAGATCCGTCTCTGATTGATTTGCACAATGTCGGAACACTTGCCAGAATCATCAAGCTTATCGAGATGCCCGATGGTTCTATAACTGCTATATTACAAGGACTTAAGAGAATCAAGGCGATAGAGCAGACCGCTTCTGAACCTTATCTTTTTGCAAAGGTGAAGTATCTCAATGACACCTATCCCAAAAAGAGCGACAAAGAGATGCCTACCCTTGCCGGCTCGGTTAAAGATGCAGCACTGCACGTAATCAAGCTTTCTCCACATATTCCACAAGAGGCTTCTTTTGCCATTAAAAACTTGGAAGGAGATGAGTTTCTGATCAATTTCATTGCTTCTAGCATTGAGTTCGAGGATCCAATGGAGAAGATGAAACTTCTAAATGAAGGAAACATCAAAGTGAGAGCGATGAAACTGTTGGAAATCCTCAACAGACAGATTGAAATTCTGAAACTCAAGGATAACATCTCACGCAAAGTGCGTATGGAGATGGATCAGCAACAAAGAGAGTATTATCTTAATAATCAACTCCGTACCATTCAGGAAGAGTTGGGTATGGATGATGCTCAGGATGTGGATGACCTCAAACAGAGAGCTGCTAAAAAGAAATGGCCGGAACACGCTGCCAAAGCTTTTGAGAACGAAATCAAAAAGTTCGAGAGAACAAACCCTAACTCTCCGGACTACAATGTTCAGTATCAATACATCAAATTGATGCTTGATTTGCCTTGGGATGAGATGACCAAGGACAATCTCGATTTGAAACACGCTCAGAAAGTTCTTGACAAAGATCACTTCGGACTGGAGAGTGTCAAGGACAGAATCATTGAATATCTGGCAGTTCTCAAACTTAAGGGAGATATGAAATCTCCTATCATCTGCCTATATGGCCCTCCGGGGGTTGGTAAAACCTCCCTCGGTAAGTCTATTGCCAAGGCTTTGGGCAGAAATTATCAGCGAATTTCACTCGGAGGTCTTCACGACGAATCTGAAATCCGCGGCCACAGAAGAACATATATCGGAGCGATGCCAGGTCGTATCATCCAGAGTATCAACCGCGCAGGAAGTTCAAATCCTCTGATTGTATTGGATGAGATAGACAAAGTGAATCACGATTTCAAAGGCGATCCTTCTTATGCACTTTTGGAGGTATTGGATCCTGAACAAAACAGCACATTCCACGACAATTACCTTGACATCGATTATGATTTGTCAAATGTATTGTTCATCACCACTGCAAATAATATCAGCACGATCCATCCTGCATTGAAAGACAGAATGGAGATGATTCCTGTTTCAGGATATCTTGCAGAGGAAAAAGTTCAGATTGCACAAGGATACCTTATTCCCAAACAAATTGAGGCTCACGGACTTAAAAAATCACAACTGAAGTTCAACAAAGCTGCAATAAATAAAATCATAGATGAATACACCCGCGAGTCAGGTGTCAGAAATCTTGACAGACAAATTGCCAAGATTGCCAGAATAACTGCCAAAAAAATTGCAACTGAGGAGATTAAGAGCCTGACAGTGACTCCTGCCATTGTTTCAGAATTCCTCAGAATTCCTACCAACAACCACGATATGCAGAAAGGAAACGAGGCTCCGGGAGTGGTTACAGGTTTGGCTTGGACTGAGATGGGCGGAGAGATTTTGTTCATTGAGTGTTGCGTAAGCGAGGGCAAAGGGGTATTGTCATCGACAGGAAATCTTGGAGATGTGATGAAAGAGTCGGCTACCATTGCTTTCCAATACCTTAAATCTCATCCCGAGCAAATCGGAATGACCACAGAGCAAATTGTTTCCCGCGATATCCACATCCACGTACCGGAAGGTGCTATACCCAAGGACGGTCCCTCGGCTGGTATCACAATGGTCAGCGCAATGGCTTCTGCCCTATCCGGAAAAATGGTAAAATCGGGTATTGCAATGACCGGAGAGATGACTCTTCGCGGCAGAGTGCTTCCTGTGGGAGGTATCAAAGAGAAAATTCTTGCGGCAAAAAGAGCCGGTATCAATACCATCATTCTTTCAAAAGAGAATGAAAAGGACATCAAGGATATTAAAGAGATTTACATCAACGGACTTACCTTTGTATATGTTGAAAACATTGCAGAAGTCCTAAAGTATATTTTTGAATAATGGATGTAAAGATAGAGCAATCCTGGAAAGAGGTCTTGAAAGAGGAATTTGAAATGCCTTATTTTCAAGAGATTGCCTCATTTCTACATAAGGAGAAACGAGAGGGTAAGACTATTTACCCTCCCGGTCCCCTTATTTTCAACGCATTCGAACTCACCCCGTTCGACAAAGTTAGGGTGGTTATTATCGGCCAGGATCCATATCACGGACCCGGACAGGCACACGGACTTTCTTTCTCAGTTCCTGACGGGATTGCCATACCTCCATCTTTGAAAAACATCTACAAAGAGATTGAGAGCGACTTGGGTATAGCTCCAAGACAGAGTGGAAACCTGGAGCATTGGGCAAAGCAAGGGGTCTTTCTGCTCAACGCCATACTGACAGTAAGGGCAAACCAGGCAGCTTCACACAGCAATATCGGTTGGCAACAATTTACTG
>JAZRBT010000202.1:0-11965 GCA_045635245.1 Candidatus Coprenecus sp. | reverse complement strand
AGGGAATGTTGAATAGACATCGTAAAGTCTGATGTATCCGGCTGGGAAATTGCTTCTAATACCGCCAAAATTGATCATAGACATAGTAGGATAATCATTGTCAATAAATTCCTCTGCAAAATACAACAACATATCTGCAGATAGATTTGACAAAGCGCTCTCAGGATGTCTGGAAACAATCTCTCCCTCTGAGTAAACAAGAATTTCCATCAAGGCAGAAACTTGCTCTTGATGTGCAGCAACGATACGGTCAACTTCATAAATTTCAGAAGACTCGTAAGTGGTATCCAACCTTACTCTTTGCCATTTGTAATCAAATTTTTGGGCAAAAAGAGACACCGAAAGGAGCAACGCTACAAGCGTCATAGTCATTTTTCTTTCCATAAGCACTAATATTTAATCCAGGTCCATATATCTTTCCAAGAATATTTTTTTCCGGTCATCAAAATTCCGACACGGTAAATTTTTGCTGCAAGATAGACTACAACGATTATTGTCAGCAACAAAATACCTATCGACAACAGAAGTTCCCAGGTAGGGACTCCACCTTCAAATGGCACACGTGCCAACATCACCATTGGTGAGGTGAAAGGAATCATTGAAGCCCAGAATGATAGTGTACTATCGGGATTATTGAATGTCTGCATCATTATCAACAACCCTATAATCAATGGAATAGTAATCGGAATCATCAATTGGCTGGTATCAGATTCATTCTCCACAGCCGAGCCTACTGCCGCAAACAGCGAAGCATAAAGAAGATAACCAAGGATGAAATAAATCAAGAAACAACCTATTATATATCCCCAGTTCACACTGGTAATTACCCCCAAGACTTCTCCCAAGGCACCTTGCGAAGTCAAAGCCTCCATTTGCTCTGTTCCCATTGGAGCCATCATCTCCATTTGCTGAGCCATCTGAGGATCGGCAAACATTTCGACACCGACGTATGAGGTGACTCCAAACAAAATTCCCAAAGTAAGGACAATCCAGATCAGAAACTGGGTCAAAGCAACCGATGCCACACCGATGATTTTACCCATCATCAAATCAAATGGTTTGACAGAAGAGACAATCACCTCGACAATTTTATTTGACTTTTCATTGATAACGCTGGTCATAACCATATTTCCGAACATAGCCACGAACATATATATGATCATTCCCATCACCAATGAAATCATCATATTGATTTCGACCATCGATTCCTTCTCCTGACCATCTTCTCCGAGAATCAGGTTATTGAAACTCATATCGGCATTGATATCGGCAAGTATCTGCTCAAAATTCTCAATATTGTATTGTTTGAGTTTATATTGTTCGATTATGTTTTTGATATCATCCGAAATGTCAGAAGACAAATCGGCATTGAGCTGTTTTACCGAATATGCCACCACCGAAACATTGTTAGCGCTGTCCAATGGTGAAATGGAGACAATCGCATCTACATCGAGTTTGTCAAAATCAGCTTTCAATGCCTCAATATCGTTACTCTCACTGACAATATATTTGAGCTGGTCATTGGACTGCAGGTCATTTGCCACCACTGCCGAATTATCGACCACAAGAATTTTATCCTGCTTTGAATCCATATCCATTCTCATAAAGAGAGCCGGAGCGACTGACAAAGCGACAAACAAAAGAGGAGTAAGGATTGTTGTTAGAATAAATGATTTCTTCTTGACCCTGATTGAGAATTCTCTCCCTGCTACAAGTTTTATTTTTCTGAAATTCATACTATTGGTCCTCCCCTTTTACTAATTTGATAAAAATGTTGTTCATACTTGGAATCATTTCCCTGTATGAGATAACATCCACATTGGATGATACGATGTCTGAAAGTATCTTTTGGGAAGCAGTTCCCGGAGCCACATCTATAATCGCACGTCTGTTGCCCTTGAAAACTCCATCACTATTTACTGACAGAACTGAAGACGAGAGATTTATAGGATCTCCCGAGCGATACAATATTTCTACGCTATTGTCTCCGTGCTCCCTGCGGATACTATCTACAGAGCCTGTTACGATAAGATTGGATTTGTTGATCAGAGCGATATTGTCACACAACTCCTCCACAGACTCCATATTGTGAGTTGAAAGAATTATGGTAGTTCCATTCTCTTTCATCTTGATTATTTCATCGCGTATAATTTGCACATTCACAGGGTCAAATCCCGAAAATGGCTCATCCAGAATCAACAGTTCGGGCTTATGCAGAACAGTAGTTATAAACTGTACTTTCTGAGCCATACCTTTTGAGAGTTCCTCTATTTTCTTATTCCACCACTGCTCGATGCCAAATTTCACAAACCACTCTTTGAGCTGAGTCATAGCCTCTTTTGAAGAGAGTCCCTTCAGACGGGCAAGATACATTGCCTGCTCACCGACTTTCATCTTTTTATAAAGACCTCTCTCCTCCGGCAGATAGCCGATTCTATAAACATCATCGGGTGCAAGTGGTTTGCCATTGAAATATACTGTTCCCGAATCGGGAATGGTTATCTGGTTTATGATACGAATCAAAGTGGTCTTACCCGCTCCGTTAGGACCGAGCAATCCGAAGATTGTCCCTTTGGGAACATTTATTGAGACATTGTTCAAAGCGGTATAATTACCAAATCTTTTTACAATGTTCTTACACGAAATTGTATCCATCGTTATATTGTTTTAATTTATTATTGTTCAATTTTATAGGAAACCAACTCCTGGGACATTTTCAATCTGCCCTTCTTGTCGTATGCATACTGTTTCACTGCGCCGATTCCACGGACATACCAGGTTTCCAATCGGTATTCAGCAGAGACAACTGCCTTGGTCACTTGGGTTTCAGTCACCACATAAGCGTCGAACTCTCCTGCAGGGGTGGTAACTTTCTCCTGTCTTGCCACTACCCTGTTACTGGTAAGAATCTTCGCTTTCATATTTCCAACCCTCACATTCATAACTCCATCAGGAATTTGAGTACCCACCTCGATATCTGCAGGAATGGAACTTGCATCACCTTTTGAGACATCTTCCTTGACTTTCATCAGTTTGCGAACCTCGGTCATTTTTGAGAAATGGCCGTCAGGACCTACTGAAACCTCCATACGCAAGTTGTTGTCTTCAAAAACGGGTTCATTATCCTCATCAAAAAAATGTTGGTCAAAAACCAGCTCGCCGACCTTAAAGTCCCCTTTCACATCGACCACCTTCATAATATAGTAGCCGGAGAACTCTCCATCGTCGTCGTAATTTGCATATTTCAGTTCAAGTCCTTTTGTCAAAGGGGCATAACTTTGCAAATCAAGTTCTTGTGCAAAAACACCAAAAGTTCCGGCAAAAATTGCCAAGACTGTAAACAAAAGAAAATGTGCTATTCTTCTCATTTTATTTTTAATCATTATTTTCAACTTTTGTAACCAGGACTTTATCGATTCTGGCTCCGTCCATATCCATAACTTCGAATTTGAAACCATTCCACTGAGCCACTTCTCCCGATTTTGGGATATGCTCCAAAAGTTCCAGAATCAGACCGCCGACTGTATTGTAATCATTTTCAGAGGCAAGAAACTCCATATCGAAATGCTCCAGAAAATCATAGAACTGACATTGTCCATCGACCAGCCAGCCCTCTCCTGAGGTCCTTTTCACAATATCGGGTTCATCCTCATCATCTATCGATCCTACGAGCCCCTCAAGAATATCTTTATGAGTCACAATCCCCTGACACACACCAAATTCGTCACATACCAGACCGTATGCCACCTGCAACTTCTTCATCTGCTCCAGCACTTTATAGACATCGGTATATTCGTGGAAATACTGGACAGGTCTGAGGATACTCTCAATAGAAAAATCTTCTTTATTCAATTTGCCGAACAAGTCTCGCAAATAAACCACTCCGACAATCTCATCCAATGAGCCATCCCCTACTGGATAAACTTCAAAAAGATTCTCCTCAACAGTCTGAGCTATCTCCTCATTTGTCATCTGACGATCTATCCATACAATTTCATTGCGGGAAGTCATAATGGACTCTATCTTTCTGTCTCCCAACGAGAAAACTCTCTCCACAATATCCTGTTCCACCTCCTGGACCTCTCCATCTTCAAATCCCTCGGCTATCATAGACTTGATCTCCTCCTCGGTCACTTTTGCCTCAGCCTCCTCGAGTTTTGCAATTTTTACAAAGAAAGAGGTACTCTTATCCAGAATCCATACAAAAGGTTTTGCAATCCAGGAGAGCAGCAACATCGGACCGGACATCTTCTTGGCAATACTCTCCGGAGAATTCATTCCGAACCGCTTAGGAACCAGCTCACCGAAAATCAATGTGAAATATGTAACAATAACGACAATCAGAATTTGAGAAACAGACTGGGCCACCGACTCCGAAAATCCCCACTTCACAAAAACAGGAGCAAGATCGGAAGCGATCGACTCACCCGAATACAAACCGGTAAGAATACCTATAAGTGTTATACCTATCTGAACAGTCGAAAGAAATCTATTGGGTTCCTCTGTCAATGCCTGAACATTTTTAGCCGCTCTGCTTCCCCTTTTGGCATCGGCATTAATACTTGACTTTCTCGCACTGATCAGAGCCACCTCACTCATCGAGAAAAGTCCATTCAGAAGAATAAGTAAAAATATTATCAGAATCTCCATTTCAAATATTATTTATCCCCACCATTCATTTTGTTGAAACAGTGTCTGCACAGAGGTTCATAAATATCCTTCTCACCAAGTTCCACCAGCCTGTCACTCTCAGACAAACGGTGTGAATGAAGTGCAGGGTCCCCACATTTGACACAAATAGCGTGTACTTTATCCACAAATTCTGCGACCGCCATCAATGCCGGCATCGGACCGAATGGCTTACCCAAATAGTCCATATCGAGTCCTGCAACGATAACTCTGATTCCCTGAGATGCCAACTGTTTGCACACATCGACTATCCCCTCGTCAAAAAACTGAGCTTCGTCAATTCCTATCACATCGACATCCCCCGAGAGCAGCAATATACTCCCAGACGAATCTACAGGTGTAGACAATATAGATGTTGAATTATGAGAGACCACCTGGTCCTCAGAATATCTGGTATCAATACAAGGTTTAAAAATCTCCACCCTCAGATTGGCAAACTTTGCCCTTCTGAGACGTCTTATCAATTCTTCGGTCTTACCTGAAAACATAGAGCCGCAAATAACTTCTATCGACCCCGGTTTTTTTGCATTTTCTGAAAACATTTCCGTACTTTTGTACTTAACTAATTTTTTACAAAGTTAATAAAATCCTGCGATGACCGAGAGATATTCTGAGATTAAATCTTTAATCAATAAAGCCATCTCCCTTTTGGAAGAAGAGATGACTCAGACAAAGAAAGAGATGGAAGATTCTTTCAACAAAGTAAAAGAATCTATGATTCAAGAGATTAAAGAGAAAGATGCCGAGATAGAATCACTTAAAAAGGAACTTGATTCATACGCAAAACAGCAGAAAAAGACAAAAGTTGAGAATAAAGAATCAAAGGCCGTTTTGCCCTCAGAACCCCAGGACAGCCTCTTTTCTCAAGAAATTTTCTCATCTGAACAAAACTCAGAACAAGTCTCTCTCCCCGAACCAAAAGAAGAGTTGATTGCCAACTCCAATGTTGAGCAAGATGAAGAGGAGGATTTTTTCACCTTTGATGACGACGACAGCCAAATGTTTGAAATCATCGTCAAAGATGACAACAGGAAACCCCCCATTCTTGGAGAACTCTTTTCTTCAAAAGGAATTATTGGAGAGAATGGAAACTCCCTACCCCGTTGGAGAACAGACCGTCCGGGGGTCAAAGTCGAAAAATTGGAACAAGCCATCTCTCTGAATGACAGAGTATATTTCATAAGAGAACTTTTCAGAGGAGACAGTGAACAATTCGAACTCACTTTGGAAAGAATCGAAGATTATGCATCATTTGACGAGGTCGTTTCAGAGATAAGAATTACATTCCCCGAGTGGGATGAAGCATCAGATGCCGTTTACAGATTCTATATGGCAGTAAGACGTAAATTTTAGAAAATGGGCAAATTATACCTTATACCGACCCCTGTTGGAAATCTCGAAGATATCACTTTGAGAGCCATCAACATACTCAAAAGTGTCGATTTGATTTTGGCAGAAGATACCAGAACCAGCAAGGTTCTTTTGAACAAATATGAGATTTCTACCAAAATGGAATCACACCACAAATTCAACGAGCACGAAAAAGTGGAATACGTAGCACAAAGAATCAGCGCAGGGATGAATATCGCACTGATTTCTGATGCCGGAACTCCTGCTATCTCCGACCCGGGATTTCTCCTTGTGAGAAAGTGCGTTGAAAATGATATTGAGGTAGAGACTCTCCCCGGAGCCACTGCATTTGTACCTGCCCTTGTAAACTCGGGACTACCTACCGACCGATTCACATTTGAAGGATTTCTTCCTCCCAAAAAAGGGAGAATGACCCGACTTTCCGAACTTGCGGAAGAGCCCCGAACAATGATTTTTTACGAATCTCCATACAGACTGGCAAAAACTTTGAAGCAACTTTGTGAATTCTTCGGAGAAGAACGCAGATGCTCAGTTTCCCGAGAGATCAGCAAACTTCACGAAGAGACAAAAAGGGGGACTTTGAAAGAGCTCTCCCAGTGGTATGAAAAACACGAACCTAAAGGCGAAATAGTATTTATAGTAGAAGGGAAAGATTATGTGCGCAAGAGAGAAAAACACAACTTTTCAGAATCAGAAGAAGAATAACAATTCTTTCTTATCCAAAGGTATCACCTTTTTAATTTTTTTGATGTTGGCCTTCCAATTTGGCTATTTTCTGAAATATGCCATCAAGGCTCACGCTGCCACCGTATCCATTCCGCACAGTGGCATACCATCTGCAGATACGCTCATTTCCAATAAATTGGAGCAATATTTCTATGACGGATGGAAATGGGATATGGTAGAACTTAATAGTGCTGACAGCGCTGCTCTGGTAGATTTGCCGGGAATTGGTGCTTATTACGCAAAACAGATTCTCCGCTTCCGGGATAAACTCTGGGGCAGTTATGCCCACATCGAACAGCTGCTGGAAATCAGAGGGATAGACACCACCCTTCTGAAAAGGATAGATGACCGGCTTTACATCGAGCCATCCTCTGTCATAAACATTGACCTGAGCAGAACCTCGATCGACTCATTATCAAAACATCCATACATCGGAGGATTTACCGCAAAAGGAATAGAGCGGTTCCGAAAGTTATATCCCGATGAGGAAATCACCGTGGACAAACTCCTGGAAAAAAGCATTATATCCAAAGCTCAGGCATACAGACTCAGAAGATATTGCAAATAAATCATAAAGTGTTTCTATCTTTGCAGAATGAATTGGTTGGAAATCATAGGAACCATTGTAGGGATTATTTACCTGTGGCTTGAATATCGGGCAAGTATCTGGCTTTGGCTCGCAAGCCTGATTATGCCTGCAATCTACATTTTTGTCTATTACCAGGCTGGACTCTATGCCGACTTCGGGATAAACATATATTATCTGCTGGCATCAGTCTATGGGATTTACAAATGGATGGCGAAACCCACCAAGGGTACTCAGGGGGAACTCACCCACATTCCGATTACCAAGACCCCAAAGTCTTATTACCTGCCACTTACCATCATTTCCATCCTCCTCACCCTCATACTAGGAGGAACTTTGGAATTTGCTACCGACAGCACCGTTCCCTGGATTGACGGCTTCACCACTGCCCTAAGCATTGTGGGAATGTGGATGTTGGCAAGAAAATATATTGAGCAATGGTGGGTCTGGGGTATTGTAGACATTGTATCAGCATTCCTATATATATATAAAGGGCTCTATTTCACCGCAGGACTATATGCCCTCTACGCAGTGATTGTAGTCTTCGGATATAGAAAATGGTCAAAATCATTAAATTTGTAAAACAAACTAACAAATAACTTATATGCTAAAAAAGATTATTACCTCGACAGTGGCAATGGCTCTGACTATCTTATGTTGGGCACAGCCAAAAGAACTTTCATTAGAAGACATTTATAAAAATGGCACTTACGCTCCTGGCGGAATCACAGCCCTAAGATGGAGCGATGACGGAAAATCATTCTACACCCTCGGATGGAACGAAGAGGCCAATGGTTTGGACATTGTTTTGAATGACATTGCCACAGGTAATAAGAGTGTTGCCATCTCGGCTACCCAATTGATACCAGAGGGAGAGAGCACCCCTATAATGATTGAAAATTATATCTGGTCACCTGACAAAAGCAAACTTCTTATCTATACCAACTCCAAAAGAGTATGGAGACTCAATACAAAAGGGGACTATTATGTTTTGGATGTTGCCACTGGAGATATTATAAAATTGGGCAAAGGTCTTGAACCGTCAGAGATGATGTTTGCCAAATTCTCACCTGACGGAGAAAAAATTGCATACGTTTACAAAAACAACATCTATGTAGAAAACATACACGGAAATCACACCCACCGCCATCAGCTTACTTTCGATGGCAGCGACATCATAATCAATGGTAACTTTGACTGGGTGTACGAAGAGGAACTTCACCAGCACGACGGATTCAGATGGAGTCCCGACAGCCGGCAAATTGCATATTGGCAATTCGACACCGAAGGAACCGGAACATTCTATATGATTAACAACATTGACTCTGTCTATTCATCTTTGATTCCACTTCCTTATCCAAAAGCCGGTACTGCAAACTCTGCTGCAAGAGTCGGCGTGGTAGATATCTCACACAATCCTCAGACCCGTTGGTTTGACATTCCCGGCGATCCAAGAAACAACTACATCGCCAGAATCGACTTTGTACCCGATACAGATCAACTTATGATCCAACAACTTAACCGTCTTCAAAACACCAACTCAGTTTACTACGGAAATACCCATACAATGGAGTTGAACAACTTCTTCACCGAAACTGACGAGGCATTCCTTGATATTCACGACTATATCCATTGGGGCAAAGAGAACAAATTCTTTACCTGGACCTCTGAAAGAGACGGCTGGAGACATTTGTACAAAGTGAGCAAAGACGGATCGAAAATCGAGCCCATTACCGCAGGAGAGTTCGATGTAGTGGAAGTTGTCAATGTGGATATGAAAAACGGATATGTATATTATATCGCATCGCCTGAAAGTCCACTTGAAAGATACCTTTTCCGTACCAAGATGAATGGAAAATGCAAGGCTGAACGCCTTACACCTGTAGGAGAAACAGGACACCACAGCTACAATATTGCACCAAACTCAAAATATGCAATCCACACTTTCAGCAACAGCGAGACCCCTGCCCGCTACGAATTGGTATCACTTCCGGACCACAAGGTTATCAAAGTTATGCAGGACAACAAGAAAGTTGCTGAGAACTATGCAGCATTGCAAGTTCCTGCCAAAGAATTCTTCAGAGTTGACATCGGAGAAATCGTTCTTGACGGCTGGATGATCAAACCCGCTGACTTCGACGAAACAAAACAATACCCTGTTATTTTCTACATATACGGAGAACCCTGGACCAGTACAGTCCAAAACAAATGGGGTGGAAACAATGATCTTTGGAGCAGATACCTTGCTCAGGAAGGGTATATCGTTATGAGTGTCGATCCACGCGGAGTGAACACCCCAAGAGGAAGACACTGGAGAAAATGTGTTTACGGAAAAGTTGGTATTATTCCTCCTGATGACCACGCCAAAGCGGTTCAAAAAATCATCGAAACATACTCTTATGTCGATGGCAGCAGAATCGGAATCTGGGGATGGAGCGGTGGTGGTTCTTCTACCGCACACCTGATGTTCAAATACCCCGACATCTACTCTACCGGTATTGCAGTGGCAGGTGTATATTCACAATATCTATATGACACCATCTATCAGGAAAGATATATGGGACTTCCTTCTACCAACCCTGAAGGATATTTCAATGGTTCTCCCATCAACTTCGCTGCAAATCTTAAAGGAAACCTTATGTTGATTCACGGAACCGGAGACGACAATGTACACTACCAAAGTATGGAAATGCTTGTAAATGAACTTATCAAGCAGAACAAGATTTTCTCAATGCTAAGTTATCCTATGAGAGCTCACGGTATCTATGAAAGAGAAAATACCACATACCACCTTTACCAGTCAATGCTGAAATACTGGTTGGAAAATCTACCTGCAGGAGGAAGATAAAGAGTTATTTGAAACAAATTTAAAACCTTACAAATATGTTTGATTGGGCTAAAGAATTAGGCTGTGCAGTTACAGTCTGCGACAAAGAGGGAAAAGTTCTGTATCAGAACGACAAATCCATCGTCACAAATGGAAACGTAATGGAACAAAACATTTTCGGATGCCACAATCCCCGTTCACAGGAGATCATCCGAAGACTTATCAACGAAGGTTCGACCAACTCATACACCATCAGTAAAAAAGGGGAGAAAAAACTGATTCATCAGGCTCCCTGGTTCCAGGATGGTCAGGTAGCGGGATTAGTGGAATTCTCAATAGTCATCCCCGAAGAAATGCCCCATTACATTAGAGGCTAAGAGTAATTTTCGCAGCTTTTTTCTCGGTTTAAAATAAAAAATCGAGAAAAAAGTTTTGCGAATTAAAAATTTGACTATATTTGCGGTCCGATTCGGGATGTGGCGCAGTTGGCTAGCGCACCACGTTAGGGACGTGGGGGTCGGATGTTCGAGTCATCTCATCCCGACAAAAGGTTCTCTACCGACAGAGAACCTTTTTTTATTTATATATTTGACCTGTCAGGTCTTACGGGAAGTGGCGCAGTTGGTAGCGCGCTGCGTTCGGGACGCAGAGGCCGGGTGTTCGAGTCACCTCTTCCCGACAAAAAGGATCAATCGTCAAGATTGGTCCTTTTTTTGTTTTAAATTCACTAACTTCGCACTTAATAAATAATTGTATTATGCATTACCTACTATTACTATTAATCGTTTCCTTAGCCGTTTCAGCGCTAGGATGGATATATTTCATTTATTTTTTCAGTATCGGATATGGATTTGGAATATCTGCACTTGCCGTAACATTGCTGGTTGCTTTTAAAGATGTGATAACACTTCCTTCAGCAATCCTTTGTGCAGTTCTATTTATTTTCGGATGCCGACTCGGATTGTATCTTTTGACCCGGGAAAAAAGATCGACTGAATACAGGAAAATTTTATATGGTCCTGATGCAGCATCGAAAAAGCCTCTTTTTGTGGTAATTACCGTATGGATTTTCTGTGCCTTGCTCTATGTTGGACAAATCAGTCCATTGGCATTCTACCTTGCAAATGCGTCTGATGGAGCACCTGTAAATGAACTATGGGTATGGATTGGAGCAGGATTAAGCGCTGTCGGTGTTCTACTTGAATCTGTTTCTGATGCTCAGAAAAAAAGGGCGAAAAAGAGAGATCCGAAACGCTTTGTAGATACAGGACTTTACCGTCTTGTCCGTTGCCCCAACTATTTGGGAGAACTTGTAATCTGGACAGGAGTTTTCATCGTATGTTTCGGAGCTTGCTGTAACTGGTGGCAATGGGTAATTGCTGCAATTGGCTATATTGGAATAGTTTACGTTATGTTCAGTGGCGCCAGAAGACTTGAAGTAAGACAAGCCAAAACATACGGCAACGACCCACAATTTCAGGAATATATCCGCAAAACCCCTATCCTACTCCCATTTGTTCCGCTCTACAGTGTAGCAAAATACGAATGGTTGAAAGCCTGAAATAGAATTTCGGCAGTCCAAAACACCGAAATTATTGAGAGTAAACAAAATGGCGACCTCATTTTGAAGTGAACCCCAAAAGTTAGACAAAAAACTTTTGGGGTTTATTTTATGCGAAAGAAACACGATCACCAAGCATTGCTCAAATACATGCAAATGCTTGAAGATGGCTATTCCATCAAGTACATTCACTCTAGGTATGGAA
>JAZRBT010000201.1:0-3050 GCA_045635245.1 Candidatus Coprenecus sp. | reverse complement strand
TCTGAGTTTTTGGACAATTCGCCGCTTGAGGCCCCTCCGTTAAGGTTTGGAATGAGCATATTGATGGTCTCTTCGATTCCATAAGACCAGGCTGTGGCATAATCTATTTTCAACCCTCCGTCAGTCTGATTATCCTGACCGTCAGAGAGTTCTGAGCCACCACGCATTGTGTACTGAGTATATTCGTAGGTGGGTAGAAGTTTATTGGCATTGGTGGCAATCCCCAACAGACCTGCTATCAGAACAGCGATGGAGATTTTCATCCAGGATGCAAATTTCTTTTGTCTGATGGCTCCCACCAATTCTGCAATAGCATATCCTGCCACTATAAATGCCAGATAATAAGTGATCTGGGGATGATTGGCCTTTATCTGGAAACTAAGTGCAAGACCAAACAGTGCCGCTCCGAGCAGATATTTTTTTCTATAGGCATAAACCAATCCTGCCATAACCCAGGGCATAAATGCGATAGCTACCATTTTTGTGTTGTGCCCAACCTGAATAATCTGCATATTGTACGAGCAGAATGTTATTGCTATTGCCCCCACTGCAGCAAGGTACGGGTTTACACCAAATGCGAGGAACATCAAAAATCCCCCAATCAGAGATATTATCAGGTAACTTGGCGGACGTTCCCCCCAGAACAAAGCATTATAAAGAGGTGTGGTGGCATCCCCTTTATAATCTACCGAAATTTGTGTGGCAGGCATACCTGAGAACATCGATCCTGTCCAGAGGGCAGGGTCGTCGGGGTGCTGTCCATTATGGGTGAGAATCTCGTTGGCCATTCCATTCCACGCCGAGATATCGGACTGGTTTACAATTTTACCCTGAAGAACATAGGGGCTGTAAGCATAGGATATGACAATGAATCCTATTACTATGAGTATGTATGGAAGGTACTTTTTCAGTGCTTTCATATATTAATGTCAATTGAACTTGCAAAAATAATCAAAATAACCGTACAATCTTTTCTGTTAGTGCTTTGCGGGAAAATCTCTTTATATTCTCCTCATTCGGTTCCCCTTTGACCACCCTTTTGCCGGTGTAACTGCTGCGAACCGATTCTGCCTCGGAGATAATTTCCCCGGGAGCACCTGTTCTTTGGAGATAGCCGATATATTCTCCCAAAATATAATCTCTCAGACTCTCCATCTCGTCCCACTCGAAAATGACCCCTGCTCCGGTCTCTTTCAATGACTGTGAGAGGGCACTCTGTTCGGGTCCGAATGCGATGATGGGTCTGCGGGCTGCCAGATATTCAAAATATTTGCCTGTAAGAATTCCCTGTGCTTCAGGTTCTTTCCTCAAAGGGAGTAGCAATATACCTGCCGATTGCTGAATCTCATTTACCTGATTGTGAGGAAGATACCCTGGTAAAGATGTATTCCCTGCAAGAGCAGCTGCCTCGATGGACTCCCTGACTGCATCATCCACTTTGCCGATGAGCTGTATTGACAAAGAGTCTTTAAAATGTGCCATCTGCGAGCAAAGCGACTCGAGGACTTTCCAGAGCATTTCGGGATTTCCCTCCTGAGCAAAAAGACCTGTATGAACGAGGGTGAATCCTGATTCGGGAAGGAGGGTGTTTTCTGTTTTGAGGAAATCGCTCTCATCGTATCCGTTTTCCACTGTAAAGACAGGTGTACTGCCCTGCCATCCGGCAATCATCTGCTCGAATTCTTTTCTGATAGGCTCACTGACGGTAACCACCTTATCGGCATCCAGAAGAACCTTTTTCTCCAATGCAAGGTATCTTCTGCGAACACATCCCATCAGAGGCAAGTGTTTGAAATAAAATATCTTTGTCCAGGGATCCCTGAAATCTGCAATCCATTTTATACCACTCTTCCGTGCCACTTTCCTGGCAATAAGATGCATCGAATGGGGCGGTCCTGTACTGATGATAAGATCTACCGGATTCTCTTTGAGATATTTTGTCAGAAATTTTACAGAAGGTCTTATCCACAGGAATTTCGGGTCGGGAACAAACAAATTTGCCCTGAGCCATAAAGAGAGTTTCATCTTCCAGTTCTTTTTCCCCTGACTGCTGATATGATTTACAGCACCTGTCCCCTCTTTGTTTCCCACTATTTTCCTAAAAAGGGAATATGGCTCCAGAATCGGCTGACGGAGAATTATCGCCTGCTGCGGGATATCTTTTGCAAGAGTTTCATCTACGACTGCCATATCGGGATTTTCGGGAGTATAGATGACGGGAGTCCAGCCACAGGTGGGGAGATATTTTGCAAATTTCACCCATCTCTGGACACCCGATCCCCCAAGTGGAGGCCAATAATAAGTAATGATTAGAACTCTTTTTTCCATTTGTGACAAAGATACGAATAACCGGGAACCTAAAGACAAAGTTTTTGTCCTTTTGTATAAAACCTTTACCTTTGCGATATGGCAAAAAAGGAAGATACACCGCTTATAAAGCAATATTATATGTTCAAGGCTGCCCACCCCGAAGCACTTCTGCTTATGAGGGTTGGTGACTTTTATGAGACCTACGGAGATGATGCTGTG
Source organism: Candidatus Coprenecus sp. (assembly GCA_045635245.1). Classification (GTDB taxonomy): domain Bacteria; phylum Bacteroidota; class Bacteroidia; order Bacteroidales; family UBA932; genus Coprenecus. Next base: position 521 of record JAZRBT010000201.1, on the reverse strand, counting down.
ACAGCCAGCAGGATTTTGGGAATTGTCCTCACAAAAAAGGCGAATGGAGAACAAGGACATATCGCCCTTGCAGGTTTTCCGCACCACTCTATCGAGAGTTATCTTCCCAAGATGGTCAGAGCGGGATATAAAGTTGCAGTCTGCGACCAGTTGGAAGATCCCAAATTTGCCAAAAAGTTAGTCAAAAGGGGAGTTACCGAGATTGTCACTCCAGGAGTTGCATACAGCGACAAACTTCTTTCCCAAAAAGAAAACAATTTCATTGCTTCGATATATTTCCACAAGGACAAAGGGGGAATTGCCTTTCTGGATATCTCCACCGGTACATTCAAGGTGGCACAGGGGGATTTGAATTACATCGATTTGCTCCTTGCCGATTTTGCCCCAAAAGAGATTCTTGTTCAAAAAGGATTTGAAAAAGGGGTGAGAGAGAGATTTGTGGGCCCTTCAGGAGGAATCTATATCTCCACAATGGACGAATGGGCTTTTGTCTATGAATCGGAAGTCGGAGGCCAAGCGGT
>JAZRBT010000200.1:0-6686 GCA_045635245.1 Candidatus Coprenecus sp. | reverse complement strand
AAAAAGTAGTACTTTTGTACCCTTAAATTTTTGTGTAAACTCTAAAATCTTAAAATAATTTAATATGCAAAGTAAAGGAGCGATTTCATTTGTGGCGATTCTGATTGCCCTAGCGTGTCTCTTCCAGCTTTCATATACCGCAGTTTCATCGGTTTATGAAAACAGAGCTGAGAAATATGCTGAAGCAGCAGTAGCAGCCGAACAGTTAAAACCCTCATTCGCTGAGGTATCGGATCTTGACAAGGCTTATTTCTTGGATTCGATTAGAAAAGACAGAAGTAGATATTATCTTGATTCAATCAGTACTGAGAAAGTATATCTTGGTAATACCTACAAAGAAGTAAAAGAGAAAGAGATCAATCTTGGTTTGGACTTGAAAGGCGGTATGAACGTAATGCTTCAAGTCGAATTGAGCGATCTTGTAAGAGCATTGGCTGACAACAATACTTCAGCTGAGTTTGAACAAGCTCTTGCATTGGCAAAAAAATATGAAGTTGAAAACAGAGGTGACTTCATTGACAATTTTGCACAAGCTTGGGAAGAAGTAGCTCCCGGACAAAAACTCTCACAAATCTTCGGTACATACGAAATGCGTGACAGAATTACCCCTGAAAGTACCAACGAGGAGGTAATCACTATCATCAAAGCTGAGTCAGAGAGTGCTATCGCAAACTCTTTCAACGTGCTTCGTAACCGTATCGACCGTTTCGGTGTTGCTTCACCTAACATCCAACGTCTTGGAAACAGCGGTCGTATCCTTGTTGAACTTCCCGGTGTTAAAGAGCCCGAGCGTGTTCGTAAACTTCTTCAAGGAACAGCTTCTTTGGAATTCTGGACAACCTACGAAAACTCAGAAGTATTCCAATACTTGAGCGAGGCTAACAGAGTTATCGCTGAAATGGAGAAAGACCAAAATGCAGTAGTAGCAGAAGTTGAAACAGAGGTGGCAAGTGATGACCTTGTAGCAGAACTTACCAACGTTCAAGATTCTCTTTCAGCAGAAGAATTGAACTACTCGAAGAACAATCCTTTGTTCTATGTTCTTAACCCTTCTATGTATAATGGTCAGTTGATGCCCGGTCCTGTAGTGGGTATCGCTCATTATAAAGATACAGCGAAGATCAACTCTTGGTTGGCTATGCCTCAAATCAAGAATATCCTTCCTGCTGATATGGTTCCTATGTGGACTGTAAAACCTTCATCAAACGATGCAAGCGGTTCATATTTCGAATTGGTAGCTATCAAAGTTAACACCCGTGACGGCAAAGCACCTCTTGATGGTGGTGTGGTAACCGATGCACGTGTTGCTTACAACAATATGGGCGGCCAACCTGAAGTAAGTATGGCTATGAATGCAGAAGGTGCAAGAATCTGGTCTCGTTTGACAGCTGACAACATCGGCAAATCTATCGCAATCGTTCTTGACGGAATGGTTTACTCATTCCCTCGTGTAAATACCGAAATCACCGGCGGACAATCTTCAATCTCCGGTCAATTCACTATCGAAGAGGCTGAAGACTTGGCAAACGTACTTAAATCAGGTAAACTTCCTGCTCCTGCAACTATTATTCAGGAACAAGTGGTAGGTCCTTCACTTGGTAGCGAGTCTATCAACGCAGGTATGATTTCATTCGTATTGGCATTCTTCCTTGTACTTCTTTATATGATCTTCTTCTATAAAGGTGCAGGTGTTGTAGCTGATATCGCTTTGTTGTGCAACGTATTGTTCCTATTCGGAGCACTTGCTTCATTCGGTGCAGTATTGACATTGCCCGGTATCGCAGGTCTTGTATTGACATTGGGTATGGCAGTGGATGCTAACGTGATTATCTACGAACGTGTTAAAGAAGAACTTAGAGCAGGTAAAGCACTTCGTCTTGCTATCGCTGACGGTTATAAGAATGCTTACTCGGCAATTATCGACGGTAACTTGACAACCATCATCACCGGTATCGTATTGTTCTTCTTCGGTTCAGGTCCTGTTCAAGGTTTTGCTACAACATTGGTAGTAGGTATCATCACTTCAATGGTAACTTCAATCTTCATCACCCGTTTGATTTTTGAAGCAAAACTTTCTCGTGGCAAAAACATCACTTTCTACACCAATATGACCAAGAACTTCTTGGCAAACACCAACATCGACTTTATGAAGATGCGTAAGAAAGCATACGTTATTTCAGGCGTTATCCTTCTCGGTCTTATCGTATGTATCTTTACTAAAGGCTTTACAATGGGTGTTGACTTCGCAGGTGGTAGAACATACGTTGTGAGATTTGACAATCCTGTAACTGCAGAACAAGTAAGAGAGGCTACAGTTGCTGAGTTCAATGAAACTGTTGAGGTAAAACAATTCGGTGGTGAGAGCCAAATGAAGATTACCACTAAATACAAAATCAACGAGACAGGTAATGAAATCGATGCAGAAATCGAAGGCAAACTATACAATGCATTGAAAGATATGTTTGCAACAGAACTTTCACTTTCTGATTTCACTTCTACCCTTGATAATCCTAACGGTATCATCTCTTCTGATAAAGTAGGTCCTACAGTGGCTAAAGATATCCAAAGAGATGCAGTTATTGCAGTTATTCTTTCTATTATTGCAATTTTCGGATATATTGCTATCAGATTCAAAGGCTGGAAATGGGGTCTTGGTGGTGCATTGTCAACCGTTCACGATGCTATCTTCGTAATTGGTTTCTTCTCATTGTTCTCAGGAATCCTTCCTTTCAACCTTGACGTAGACCAAACATTTATCGCTGCAGTGCTAACCATCATCGGTTACTCAATCAACGACAGCGTGGTTATCTTCGACCGTATCAGAGAGTACACAGTACTATATCCCAAACGCGAATTGTATCAAAACATCAATGAGGCTCTAAACAGCACATTGGCTCGTACAATCAATACTTCAGGTTCGACAATCATCGTTATGCTTGCTATCGCAATCTTCGGTGGTGATGTGATCAGAGGTTTCGCAGTTGCATTGTTGGTTGGTATCCTTGTAGGTACTTACTCTTCAATCTTCATCGGTACTCCTATTATGTACGATTTGAATGAGAGAGCAGCTAAAAAAGCGTTGAAAAAATAATCTCAATAAAGAGATATAAATAAAAAGGGGTGGTCAAAATAATCTGACCACCCCTTTTTTTGGAATTAAATTGCTATCTTTGAAAATTCAATTTAAAAACTCAATTAATAACTACTAAATACTAATCAATTATGGAATTACCTTTCTCAGAATCTTGGAAAATCAAGATGGTAGAACCTATTCGCAAAAGTACTCGTGAAGAGCGCGAAAAATGGATTAAAGAAGCTAACTATAACTTGTTCCAACTAAAATCAGAGCAAGTTTACATTGACTGTCTTACCGACTCAGGTACAGGTGCTATGAGCGACCGTCAGTGGGCAGCAATGATGATGGGTGACGAAAGTTATGCAGGTTCATCTTCATTCTTCCAACTAAAAGATACCATTACAAATATCACCGGTTTTGAATATGTTATCCCTACTCACCAAGGTCGTGCTGCAGAAAACGTATTGTTCAGCCACTTGGTAAAAGCTGGTGCTGTAGTTCCCGGTAACTCTCACTTCGATACAACAAAAGGTCACATTGAGAGCCGTAAAGCTGTTGCTTTGGACTGTACAATTGATGAAGCTAAGGATACCCAATTGGAAATTCCTTTCAAAGGAAACGTTGACCCTAAGAAATTGGAAGCAGCTCTTGCCCAATACAATGACATCGTTCCTTTCGTTATCGTAACCGTTACCAACAATACCGCAGGTGGTCAGCCTGTATCAATGCAAAACCTACGCGAAGTTCGCGCTATCGCTGACAAATATGGTAAGAGAGTGATTTTTGACTCAGCACGTTTTGTTGAAAACGCATACTTTATCCGTACTCGTGAAGAGGGTTATGCTGACAAGAGCATTAAAGAAATCTGTAGAGAAATGTTCGCTCTTGCAGACGGTATGACAATGTCATCTAAGAAAGACGGTCTTGTAAATATGGGTGGTTTCATCGCTACACGTCACGAAGACTGGTACGAAGGAGCTAAGAAATATTGTATTCCTTTCGAAGGATATTTGACATACGGTGGTATGAACGGTCGTGATATGGCTGCTTTGGCTGTAGGTCTTGACGAAAACACCGAATTGGACAACATCGAAACCCGTATCAAACAAGTTCAATACTTGGCAGCACGCCTTGACGAATATGGTATTCCTTACCAACGTCCTGTAGGTGGTCACGCTATCTTCGTGGATGCTGACAGAGTTCTTTCTAACATCCCTAAAGAAGAGTTCCCTGCTCAAACTTTGGCTATCGAGCTTTATCTTGAAGCTGGTATCCGTGGTTGTGAAATCGGTTACATTTTGGCTGACCGTGATCCTGTAACCCGTGAAAACCGTTTCGGAGGACTTGACCTTCTTCGTCTATGTATTGCTCGTCGTGTATATACTAACAACCATATGGATGTTATCGCTGCAGCATTGAAGAACGTTTATGACCGTCGTAACGAAATCAAACGTGGTGTGAAAATCGTTTGGGAGACCGAATTGATGCGTCACTTCACAGTTAAATTGGAAAGACTATAATAATTAAGTCTTTTTATATAAAATCAAAGGCTCGGAAGTTTGATTCCGAGCCTTTTTTGTTCGGTGCAGGTGTATAAAATATCATTTATTTTTCTCTTTAAGTATTGCGTGTGATTAATTAAATTCTTATTTTTGCAAAAAGGCAAAAAAATAAAGTTAAAAGACAGAAATTGTTAAAATAGACGATTGTGAAGCAGCTTTTTGTTAAATGTGTTGCTCTTAAACTTAAAGGATGTTTGTATTTATATAAATCATAGATTGATAATAGCGGTAGTCGAAAAGCTTTAATAGAGTAGACATAACCTTATTAATTTTATTAGTAATGAAACAGAGTTTTATAGTATTTGTTTGCATATTGATTGCAACAGTTACTTCTTGTGAAAGTAATAGCAAGAAGCCTGGAAACGCTGCACAAATTAGTAGCAATAGTTATGTCGGTGCATATTATTCGCCTCTAAAATTAGGTATGAGAAAGTTTGTTAGCTCCGGATATGTGAATGTCTATAGTGCTGATTTCGATTTTTGTTCTATTGGTAGCTCCTCGTCCAGACACAAGTCCATTAGTGAGTATTATGGAGATACAGGATATGACACGACATATAATTATGTTCCACACTTAGGTGATCCTCACCAGTTTTTATCAGATGAAATAACCTCCATAAATATTGTCAGTACAGCAGAATATAATGGTATCCCAGCAGGGGAGAATCTTAATAATCAATTTTATCTCTATGCTATGAGTATGTATCCGTTTATCCAAAGTGGATATACTGATAAATTTGACTATGCGTCAGAATATGCTCCAGACATTTTTCTTGAAATGCAGCAGTCCGTTTTACGGGGTAGCAATAATCCTTCAGCATATCTTGGTTCTCCGATTTATGGAACTGTAGATGAGATTAATGTGGACTCTCTTAAAATTATAGGAGGTAGTACTTGGAATAGCAGATTGATGTTTCTGCTTCAGATGAAACAAATTCCTGTTAATCCGGAGGGTGAATTAATTGTCACTGTTGGTTTTAAGGATGGAAAGCAACTCGAGGCACGAGGCCTTGTTTACGATTTGATAAACTAAGCGGCTAAGGTAAGGTCTGGTATTAAAAAAAGCTGACTGGAAATTATCAAAAGAATAAAGACACTCTAATATAGGATATTATGAAAAAGACGATAATATTGATGACAGCTATTATCTGTTTATGTAGCTGTGATTTTATGAAAAATGAAAAAGAAGGGATGGGAACGGTGCGTCAAAGCAATGGATATATAGGTGCATATTTTTCTCCTAAATCATTGCAAATGAAAAAATTTTCAAATAGTGGTGGTGAAAGTTTTATTAATATTTACCAATATGGATATGATTATTTTCTTGTAGGTGAAAGTGCTTATAAGGGGATAAGTGAGTATTATAATGATATCGGGTATGACACTACATTCCGATTTCTTCCTTACGTTAGTGATCCGGAAAAGTTTTTGTCAGATGAAATAGCTTCCATAAATATTGTCAGTACAGCAGAATATAATGGTATCCCGGCAGGGGAGAATCTTAATAATCAATTTTATCTCTATGCTATGAGTATGTATCCGTTTATCCAAAGTGGATATACTGATAAATTTGACTATACAAAAGAATATGCTCCAAGTATTTTTCTCGAAATGCAGGAGGCTATTTTACAGTGGACCAATAATCCTTCAGCATATCTTGGTTCACCGGTTTATGGGACAGTAGATGAGATTGATGTGGAATCGCTTAAACTTATAGGGGGTAGCAATTGGCAGATGGATTTGATGTTTCTGCTTCAGATGAAACAAATTCCTGTTAATCCGGAGGGTGAATTAATTGTCACTGTTGGTTTTAAGGATGGAAAGCAACTCGAGGCACGAGGCCTTGTTTACGATTTGATAAACTAAGCGGCTAAGGTCTGGGGACTAAAAAAGAAAGAGCTCGGTTTTGATCTGACCCCAAGAAGTTGGACGGATTAATAATAGTTTTATTGGTAAAGAGTTCGGTATTGCACCGGACTCTTTCCTTTTAATCTCAGTTTTATTCTGTCATTGTTGTAGTAGTGGATATACTTCTTTAGTTCCTGTTT
>JAZRBT010000199.1:0-3373 GCA_045635245.1 Candidatus Coprenecus sp. | reverse complement strand
TTAATCACTTTTTGCTTATCTTTGTCAAATGACAAATATTCTTGAGCAAGAAATAAAATTTTTACCCGGTATTGGCGAAAAAAGGGGGACCTTATTGTCAAAGGAACTCAATATTTCCACATTCAGGGATATGTTATACACATTTCCGTTCAAATATATTGACCGGACAAAAGTCTATTCAATCTCCGAAATAGAGCCTTCCACAGCTTATATCCAACTGCGGGGAATCATCACTGAGAGCCGCATCGAGGGGAATGGAAAAGGGAAAAGACTCGTCTGCACACTGAAAGACTCCAGCGGTAGCATAGATCTTATATTTTTCCAGGGAATAAAATGGATCAGCGAGAAACTTGCCAAGAATCGCGGCAGCGAATATATTGTCTTCGGCAAACCATCCGAATTCAACGGCCGCAAGAATATGGTTCACCCCGAAATAGACCCGGTAAATGACAACACCAGAGACTCTATTCCAAACACATTGGTAGGGGTCTATTCGAGTACCGACAGATTGAGAAACAGCGGAATTTCGATAAAAACTTTCACAAAATTCCAGCATACTCTGCTCCAGAAAACACTCCCATACATAAGGGAATCTCTCCCCGAAGATATTATCAGACGATACAACCTTTGCCCTATAAAACAAGCTCTGAGCAACATCCATTTTCCCAAAGATATGACTGCTTTGAGCCAGGCACAATACAGGCTGAAATTTGAAGAACTTTTCTATCTCCAGCTGTCACTCCTGAAGCAGAAGAATGTAAGGATGGCTGCGGAGAACGGATTGATTTTCAAGAAAGTAGGAAAAGCCTTCAACTACTGCTACTCTCATCTTGATTTTGAACTTACAGGGGCGCAGAAAAGGGTTATCAAAGAGATTCGTGCTGATATGGTCTCGGGCAAAGGGATGAACAGACTGCTGCAGGGAGATGTCGGCAGCGGAAAAACTCTTGTGGCTCTCCTCTCTGCCCTTTTGGCTGTCGATAACGGCGCCCAGGCGTGTGTTATGGCCCCCACCGAAGTTTTGGCTATCCAGCACTACAAAAACTTCATCCGACTGATGGAGGGTTCCAATGTAAATGTCGCATTACTGACTGGAAGCACCAAAAAGAGCGAAAGAAAAATCATCGACCAAGGGTTACAGGAGGGAACAATAAATATTCTTGTGGGGACCCACGCTGTGATCGAAGACAATGTCAGATTCCACAAACTCGGATTTGTGGTTATTGACGAGCAACACCGTTTCGGAGTGGACCAGAGGGCAAAACTCCGTTTCAAATCGGAATTGACCCCGCACGTGCTGGTTATGACTGCCACCCCGATTCCAAGAACTCTGGCTATGACCTTGTACGGAGATCTCGATGTCTCTATTATTGATGAACTCCCCCCCGGGAGGAAGCCTATCCAGACAATACACCTGAGCGAAAGCCAGCGCTACAGACTTTTTAATTTCATCAAAAAGGAGATTAAGGCCGGACACCAGGCATTTATCGTATATCCTCTGATAAAGGAGTCCGAAACAATGGACTACAAAAACCTCGAAGAGGGATATATGCAGATTACCGAAAATTTCCCGGCGCCGGAATATATCACCGCTGTAGTACACGGCCAACAAAAGAACGAGAACAAACAGTACGATATGGAACTCTTTGCCAAAGGGAAAGCACATATCCTTGTAGCCACCTCGGTAATAGAGGTTGGGGTCGATGTCCCCAATGCCTCGGTGATGGTTATAGAAAGTGCCGAGAGATTCGGTCTCTCTCAGCTGCACCAATTGAGGGGAAGGGTCGGTCGCGGAGCTGAGAAGTCCTATTGCATTCTTATGACAGGATATAAATTGAGCAAAGAGTCGAGAAAGAGAATTGAGCTGATGTGTGCCACCAACGACGGATTTGAACTCGCTGAAGAGGATTTGAAGATGAGAGGTCCCGGCGACCTTGAAGGGACACGACAAAGCGGCCTTGCCATAGACCTGAAAATTTCCAATATCGCTAAAGATTCCTTATTGCTCAACACTGCCCGAAATGCTGCTTTGCAAGTCCTTTCGCAAGACCCTCTTTTAGAGAGTCCTCAAAATGAAATATTAAGAAAAGAGCTTCTGAACCTGCGGGAAAGCAATGCCATTGATATTGATTATTCCACAATCAGTTAGGAATAATTAAATATAATTCCTATCTTTGAGCATATTTTATTGATTTTAAATACTTATTTTATGAAACATTTATTTACCACTTTACTTATCGCAGCTTTTGCTTTGACCTCCTGCGATATCCCATCAGCAGAATTTGAATCAAATTATTTCCAATTTGACAATCGTGCAGGAACTTACACCATTGAAGTTGAATCTACAGGATTGGACAAACTGATTCTCGACTTCGAGGGAGAAAAACCCTGGCTAAAAGTAATTGACATAGATTACGAGTCCGAAAATATAGGTAGTTATCCGGACGAAGCAGAAATTATAACAAAAGCCCTTCCCGTGTTCGATGACAAAATTAAAATAGAGATAGAGGCAAATACCACCGGTGCACCACGCGCTATGACTATCACATCTGTTTCATTCGGAGTCCAGGACGTTGCAGTAATCATCCAAGAAAAATAACAAATCAGACTATAATAAAAATGAAAAAAACACTATTTATCGCATTGGCAATTTTATCAGTAATTGCCTGCACCAAACCTGACAACTCAGATGTTAAGAAACCTCTCCTGACCCTCACCGGTGAAACATCAATAAGTTTTGATTACAACGGAGGCGAAGGTGAAATCACATACACACTCGAAAACCCTGTGGAAGGAGTTGATTTGGAAGTAAAACACAACGACAATTGGATTACAGATGTAACTGTCGGGGAAAGCATTACTTTCAAAGTAGGTCAAAATCCCGACTCACAAGACCGTTTCGATGTCATCACTGTCAGCTATCAGGAACAGAATTTCACTGTAACAATTCTTCAGGAAGGATACTCCACTCAGGAGGAAAATTATGACTTCAATATCCTTTCTGAAGGCACTATGACATTTGATTGCACCGGAGGAGTAGGAGAAATTATCTACCAAATTGATAACCCTGTAGAAGGTGCTGTTATCGAAATCAATTGCGACGAACAATGGATTTCCGATTTCAATGTTGAAGAAACAATAACATTTAATGTAGCAGAGAACACCTCTGCCCAAGAGCGCACTCAGGAGATTACCCTTACTTACATCGAGTATACATACACTATCGAAATTATTCAGGAAGGTTCCACTGAGACCCCCAACGACTATATTGAGCACACCGTAAACTTCCTTGAAGGAATCTACTACGGCACTCAATTCAGTTCTGCACACAACTACTATATCTATCTTTCAGATATAGGTATCAATGGTGAAG
>JAZRBT010000198.1:0-4553 GCA_045635245.1 Candidatus Coprenecus sp. | reverse complement strand
TTTCCTAATGCCAAACTTTAAGTTTTTACGTTTGCGGACATTTTCAGGGATTAATTTACGATAGAGGGTTGGAGATTAGGGTATTAGCAAGAAGTAGTTCAGAGTTATTATTCCTAGGTTGCTTGAATGTCGTTTCACTTTCAGCTAAAAACAGAAGAGTTGTTTCGGTTTATTCTTACACTCTGCATCGCTGAGTAAAAAAACACCTGTTTTATTGCTCAACGATACGTCAAACACTTAAAAAACAATTAATTATGTTCCGCTGAGCAAAAAAATGAGCAAAATTTTGCTCAACTAGACAAGCATAGTTCCATTCCTCTTCTCACTCTTTTATTCTTCAAACTTACGCTTCCTTCTCCGTTGTAGAAGAAGGTCACATCTCCAGTTTTCAGAGATGCTGCATTTTCAGCAGTAATCTTAACACCATTATAAGTACTGTTTTTGAAAACAATAACAGAAACTTTTGATGTATCGAATTCCTTATCGGTAGAGAAATCACAGCTTCTGCAAAGAGTCAATCCGCTGGCAAATATTTTCAATTACAGACAAGATGCTACATTTCGTCAGGTACGGCTTCTGCCTGATTCTAAATTTTTCACTATAATTGCAGTATGTATATCTTTAATCCGGAGCACGACCTTTGTTTGGCGAATGGAGACATCCATTTTGTTCCGCCTGAAAGCGCCATAGCTTTTGGGAGGGATTGTGCTTCACTCACTCAATTTTTCAGGGGCCTGGACGAGGATGCCGATATAGGAATGCACCCAGACACGATAGAAAACCAAAAAGCGAAGATTGAGGGTAAAGAGATTAAAAAGATTGTCCCCTGGGGATGGAATTTTGTTTTGCGTAACGAGCTTCTTAAAAAAGGATTCGATGAGAGACTTTTAGCCTCTTCTGAGGAGATTGAGAACATTTGTAAATTATCTCATCGCAAAACTGCTTTAATGGGACTTGAATTCCTTCACTATGAAGGGTTTGCAAACAGTAACAATCAAATAAAGATTCTTCCGAGCACCTACAGAATTGGGGCAAAATCTGTTGGCGAGGTAGAATTATTTTTAAAGCATAACCCTCATATTGTCCTGAAAGCACCACTATCTGGTAGTGGTAAAGGGATTAGGTTTGTGACCGGAGATCTTTCACATAGCGACAAAGGGTGGTGCAAAAATCTGATTGAGCGCCACAACTGTGTAGTGGCAGAGCAACGATTCACACCAATTATGGAATTTGCTATGCTTTTTAAAAGCACAATAGAGGGAGAAATCTCATTTTTGGGCTATTCTTTGTTCACTGCTCAGAATGGAGCCTATCGTGGAAATATCCTCGCTTCCAACGAACACATCCTCAACACTCTAACACAAATTATTGATTTACGAATGATTGACAACACAAGAAAAGGACTTGAGAAATTCCTTTCACAACAAACCAAAGGAAAGTACGAGGGATTCATCGGTGTGGACCAATTCATTTGTACAAACTACCCTCCACACTCTGACAATTCCGAAGCGGACCGGGAGATATTCTACAACCCACTGGTTGAAATAAACTTCAGAATGACAATGGGAGTTGTAGCAAGAAACATCTACGACAATTTTGCCACAAACCTGAATATTTCTGATGGTTCACATATTTTCGAGATTTGCCGAAACAAACAAAATGGCAAAACCTCATACTCATATCACTTCAGACCTCTTCAATTGAGTCGTATATGATAGGAATAATAATATTTCCCATAAAATCAACAACTCCGTATTTTCCATCGCGACAGACCAATAACCTGTTTCCATTAAAGAGAGCTTTCACTGCATAGGACCCGGTATCTACACCTGAGAGCAATTGACCCTGAGAATCAATACATTTCCAATTACTTCCTGAGCCTAACAAAATAACATCCTTTGAGAAAACTGCAATCTGATCGTAATCTATAGGTATCACAACTTTACCTAAAGAATCAATCACACCATATTTGCCATTGAGAAACACCTTCGCCAGACCATCTGCAAAGGGATAAATATAATCATAGATACAATCCACAACCACCTCGTCATCGAGTTTTACCAATCCGTACTTTTCACCCGATTTGACCAAAACCGGCTCACCCTCATAAGGATACACAAAGTCATACTTCATTGGAATTACATACTCACCTTTAAGATTAATCATTCCATATTTTCCACCGTTGGCCACTTGGGCATAACCGCCATTAAAATCTGCAGCAAATTCAAACATCCCAGGGAACTCCTCACCTTTTGCAACATCATAATACCCGTAACCTCCATCCTTGCGATGAATCAAAATCAATGACGGATGGAAATCTCCGAACCATTTGTACCCCACAGGAACAATAACTTTTCCATCGGGACCAACCATAATACACTCCCCACCCGGAATAATCACAACAATAGCCCCACCATATTTGGGCATAACATAATTCGCCGTATAAAAATTAAGGTGTGGTTTACCATTTCTAAGAGCAACTACTACTATTGAATCTGGCTTCCTGGTCCAGGTAGAAGCCACACTGTCGCTGTAAGCCATAAAAAGATTCGAAAATATACCCTTTTGATCAGAAATACTTATCAATTCACCCTCAGGAGTTATTATCCAGCTCTTTCTATCAGTATCAGTATCATTGCCAAAGCCAAAGCCGGCATCACTAAAATTAAGACGTGTAAACTTTCGTTGTGAAACAGGTTCTCCATCAGGATTATATACAATCCATTCACTTTTTGTAGTTTCACAGACTGCATAACATCCATTATTAAAAACTTCTATATCATACACCTTTTCACCGAGAACCAACTCTCCATCAGCACGATACAAAGAACAACCTTCTTTATCACAAACTTTTAGAAAACCTGATTTCAATGAAGAAATTCGTGAGAATTCTACAGGAATCAACACATTTCCAACACTATCCAACAATCCATATTCCCAATTTTGACTTCTTACAATATAAGATCCGGGCTTATTTTGGGAAAATGCAGCAACTGCCGATGCAGAAACCAACATTAATATGACTAAAAACTTTTTCATAATATATCTTTTAAGGTACATTAGTATCATAACTTATCCAGAGAATGTTTCCAAATTCATCATACCTGATCCAGGGCTCATAACAACTGTATATTGCCTCAAATTGCCACTTGCGACGCTCTGTTCCAACCACATCTATACCTACTTCTTTCAACTTGAAAACAGGATCGCCAATTTCCACCTTATCCATAAACCGCAAACCCGGTTCACACAGATGATAATAGGAGAAAGATATCTCATCACCTAATTCATATCCCCCACCAACATAAAAGCAGTTCTTTCCAAAGTACAAATATCCATCACCGGTCAATGAGTCGGGCTCCGAACCAATGGCGCGGATAAAATAGTCATAGGTATATTTATGATTGGCACTCAATCCATTTACAGTATGCTCATCAATATAATCCTGAGAATAAGAGTTACCGACAAATCCGAGTAACAGAAGGCCTATAAAAATCAATTGTCTAATCATAGTATATAATTTTAGAAGAATTCAACAATTGCCCTATTGGGATTTTAGATATCTTTGTGTTTAAATTAACACTACAAATACCTCGCCATAATCAAACCAGCCACAAGAATGAAAACACATTTTATTATATTTACCACACTGTTCTTTATAATAAATACATATCCAATAATCAGATTCTGGAGACTCTCGGGATTGCAATCAAAACCATTCAGGGTAACAATCCTGGCAATACTCATTGTGCTTGCACTTTGCTTTCCTTTCTCATTCCTGGCACAATTCAAAGATATTGCATCACAAACCACCATCGGCACTTTGCAAACCCTCGGTGGAATATGGCTCGGATTTTTGCTCTACAGCATCATTGGATTTACAATTACAGACATATTGTATTGGTGCAAAGTTCTCCGCAGCCGGCGTCTCAGACTCTATATTCCAATAATTGGAACAATTTTCCTCTTGATTTATGGAAACTTTAAATACCACAACCCATCAATCGAGAGATATACTATTGAACTCAATGATAATGGAGAGAGGTTTCAGCAGAGCACCCCTTTTAGAATTGTTGTGGCAAGCGACATTCACCTGGGATACTCCACAGGCAAAGCACAATTGAATAAATATGTAGAACTGATCAATGGTGAAAACCCCGACTTGATTCTACTCGCCGGAGACATTATTGACAATGATATCCGCCCAGTAGTCAATGACAAAATGGATGAAGAACTTTCCAGACTCAATTCGACTTATGGCATATACGCTGTTGTTGGCAATCACGAGTATATCAGTGGAATAGATGAAAGTCTGAGCTTTTTAAACAAAACAGATATAATCATCCTCCGCGACAGCGTCGTGACAATTGCAGACAAAATACAAATCATAGGTCGGGACGACCGTTCAAACACAAAAAGAGAATCTCTGGAGAGCTTGTATGCAAGGAGAAATGACACACTTCCAACACTCCTGCTCGACCACCAGCCATACAACCTAAAACAAGCTGATTCGCTTGGAATAGAGATTCAATGCTACGGTCACACCCATAACG
>JAZRBT010000197.1:0-13854 GCA_045635245.1 Candidatus Coprenecus sp. | reverse complement strand
CTTCTTCTGTTCATTGTCAATGGTGGTGTCTCTCAAAATTGACAATAACTGTTCTTTATTCGAAAGATTTGAATTTTCAACCAGTGATATAATCCCTTTCCAGTCCTCACCGACTGAATTCGAAACCACCAATTCGTTTGTCACATCCAAGTGCTCTTTCAAATAATTCAAGACAGTCTGAAAACGTCTCTCTGAAAGAGATTTGTTGTAATCTACATTTCCCTCAAGGGAAGCGGCAGCCAAATATTCAAGCTTGTAGATGGTATAATTCAAAGAATCACGTTCAAGTTCATAAACTCTCTTTATAAAAGAGTCCATACGCTCGCGGTTACCCCTATAGCTGGGGTCATATTCTGCGCTACTGACTCTAAAGTAGATTTTTAGAGAATCTGTCACTTGTGCATCCAATGCAAAGACAGACGAAGTAAACAATAGAAAAAGAGTTATACTTCGTAAGAAAAATTTATATATTTGATATTTAGTCCCCATTATCTTTCCGGAAATTTGATTAATCGTCAACAAAGATAAGCAGTTATATATTACTATACTTATGATTTTGTAACTTATAATTACATTTTACAAACACGATTAAGCT
This sequence comes from Candidatus Coprenecus sp., assembly GCA_045635245.1. Taxonomy (GTDB): domain Bacteria; phylum Bacteroidota; class Bacteroidia; order Bacteroidales; family UBA932; genus Coprenecus. The sequence goes on along the minus strand of JAZRBT010000197.1, from coordinate 13,259 downwards.
TTTCTTTTCTCAACTCATTAGGAGTCTTTCCCCATCTTTTTTTGCAGAAAAGAGTGAAGTACGCAGGAGAAGAAAATGAATATTTGTAAGACAATTCACTGAAAGGAATTTGAGTGAGAACAATATCACTGATTATGGATTCACAGCGTTTTTCCCTCAACCACATAGCAGGGGAAATTCCAAATGCTTTCTGAAATGTTCTGACAAAAGTAATTTTTGACATATTCGCCACCTTGGCAAACTCTTCCACCGATTCCACCTGCTCGTAATTGGACATAATGAAAGAACGGAAATCAAGATTCTCCGAAGCGATTTGATGAAACACACCAAACAGTTCTTCCAAAGAGTAGTACATCGTGAGGGAAATCAACATCTCTTCTATTTTGATGTCGATATAATGAGAGCAAACACTTTGTTCGTCAAGCACCCTCATCACCCCCGTAACTAGTCCAAGAATCTGCTCTTTTATCGGCAGAACTGAATCATTATCACTTAAAACCTTATCTTCATCAAAACCCAGAAATCTATTCAAAAATGTTCTTGTACAATTCGAGAGAATGTTATTGAAGTGATATGACACGACCAATGTTTCCTCACCCGAAGTGGTATACAGCAAAGATGAATCCATCAAAGTGAAATTTCGTGCTCCGATCACATACCTCGGATCAGACACATCACCCACTTTCACTTCTCCTTCCAAAACGAATATCAGGACATTAAAGTGATTGTAGTCTGAGAAAATCCGGACATTCTGCCCTTTATATGTTTTTATCGTGGAGGGATAATCGCTCCCACACATTTCACATCTGTTTATTATAGCCTTGGTTATATCATTCATAGTCTTGTCTGCATTATTTTACACAAAGATAAATAAAACTTTCAGAGATTGAACATTATTTCTACAAGTTTAATCAGCATCAGAATAAATTTTTGATATTTTTGCAAGAAAATTTGGAAACAAAATACAAATTAACAATGGATATAACAATGCTGAAAAGGTTTCTTACCACACTTTTCATTACAACACTAATCATCACCGGATGCCAGAAGAGTGACCCGACAGAGGATACCCCACAAACTCCAGAGACTCCGGAAAACCCTAACGATTCTTTACCCGAGACCACAAAAATAGAGACCACATTTCTAGAGATTGTATATTGGGGCGACTACTATATCTCATCTACAGACAGTTACACCATTTATACCGGAAATGCAGAACACGAAGGAATGTTTATCAAATCAGCAGGAGACTTCATTATGTTGTCCCTGATGACCGAACTTTCTACAAATCCGAACGAAATACAACTTGCACCAGGCACTTATACTTTTGACCCCGAATGCACTTTAGCACCTTCTACTATCGTGGGTGAAAGAGAGAGCGGATATTATTGCTACCAGCCCGACAACAACGGAGACGGCTACCTAGAGGAGAGTATCCACTATTTCACCTCGGGCGAATGCACCGTGGAGAACCTCACAGAAAACAAATATTCGATTTCATCTGTAATGACTCTCGACAATGGAGAAATCATAGAATTCAATTATAACGGAGAAGTTATTTTCTCAAATGCAATTGCAGACCTGTATCCTGACCAGATAGAATCAGATATTGAATTCGAAGCCACTTTCGGTGAGATTTTCAGAATAGGGAATGGCCTATACAAACTCGACCTTATGAGTGGTGACAACCCTTACGAAAGCGGACAATGGTCAAACCGTAACCGTCTGAATATATTCATTGAAACAGAAAATGATCCTACCAAACTGAAAGCCGGAACTTACACATTCGAGTCTTCTGACACAGACAAAGAAGAATACGCTATGGCAGGAGAATTCTGGATTCAGGGAGGAAGCCTCAATTGGGACGGCTCGTTCTACTTCTTTATGGATGGCTCTACCTGGAACAGCACTTACGGCTTTATCAGTGAAGGAACTATCACTATCAGCTATGACGACCAAAACAATATTGTTATAAATCTTGATGCAAAGGACCTTAACGAACATTCAATAATCACCACCTACACCGGCCCTGCCGAAATTACTGAACAAATATAATGTACAATATCTACTTTCAGGAGAAAGTCCTGACAATTTGCAATGAGCCCGAATTGGAGAAAACCGATTCAAATTCAGTGATTGTTTTTGCAAAAGAACAAAAACAAATCAGCGAAGCTTTTGAGTATTTCAAATCCCATCCATCAGGGACAAATATGACAATTTGCGCTGCAAACCCCGAGGAGGCATATAACGAGATTTGCACACATTATGAGATTGTCAATGCAGCAGGAGGGCTCATTTCCAACGAATCCGGAGAATATCTTTTAATAAGAAGAAACAACAGGTGGGATCTACCCAAAGGGAAACAGGAAGCAGGAGAAGATATAGAACTGACTGCCATAAGGGAAGTTTCTGAAGAATGTGGAATTCCTCTCGACCAAATCACCCTGGAGAGCTTCATCTGCAGGACTGCACACACCTACAACGTATATGGACCAGAAAACCTCAAGCACACATTCTGGTACTTGATGCAGACTGACTCAAAAGTGGAATTGCAACCACAAACAGAAGAGGGTATAACCGAAGTCCGATGGGTAAAAAAAGAGGATATGCCCCAATATTTGGATGAGACATATCCGTCTATAATAGAAGTCTTCAGAACTCTTAACGAAGATCTGTAATATACAATTCAGGATCGTTCAGAACATCTGCACCCGGAACAAAGTATTCGGGTGCTTTCTTATCTATACTCCTGATCGAATTGACCTTCACAAAATAACTTTCCCCACCTCTGCTGAAATACTCAATCGAAACAGGAAGATTTGTACTCTCCGAGAGGGTCATTACAATAGAAGTATAATTCGGATCCTTCTCCTTGGACACAAGGGTAACCACTTGGAGCACCTGAGAATCAATCTCCACAACCTTTGATTTTTTAGGCAGTTTATACAAAGAGAGATCCAGATTTCTCAACACGCCAAAAGGGTTTTCTGTAATATCATTTACACTCTTATCGTGAGGCAGTACTGTCATTTCAAGCAAATCCTTATCCAAAATCCACTTGCTGACTCCATCGCAATACAAATCAATAATATCTGTACTCATCACGAATGAATCATCTTGAGCCACAAACACTCCCGATTGTTCCAAAAGAAGAGTTCCATCTGAATTTCTTGCAACAAAATCAAACTCCACCTCTGAAGTTCCAAGCGAAGAAATCCCTTTCTTCAATTCATTGAGCAATTCCTCACTACCCTTGGCACTCTGCCCCAAAAACGGGAGGGGCATCGCCAACACAGCCAAGAAGATTAAAATTTTCTTTACTCCACGCATAGTCATTAAAAGCCTGCTAAAATTTCTTCCAACGCTTCAAACGAGGTGATCCTCACCTGACGGGGTTTGCTACCCTCCGAAGGTCCGACAATTCCTGCATCTTCCAATTGATCCATAATTCTTCCTGCTCTATTGTATCCGAGTCCCATCTTTCTCTGAATCAATGAAGTGGAACCGACTTGTTCTCTGACTATCAGCCTTGCAGCCTCTTTAAACAAATCATCCCTCTCTCCGGATTGAACATTTGTCGGAGCACCTGTTTCACCTTCCTCTCCGTGATACTCCGGCAAAAGATATGCCGAACCGAAGCCTGCCTGATTTGAAATAAATGCAGCAAGTTCATCCACTTCCGGAGTATCAATGAACGCACATTGCAGACGGATAGGGTCATTGCTTCCTGTCGAGAGCAGCATATCTCCCCTACCGATCAACTGATTAGCACCAGTTTGGTCCAAAATTGTCTTGGAATCGACACTCGACACCACTTTAAAAGCAATTCTGGCAGGGAAGTTGGCTTTAATAGAACCTGTAATGATATTTGTAGTAGGTCTCTGAGTCGCTATCACAAGGTGAATACCGATAGCACGAGCCAACTGAGCAAGTCTTGCGATAGGTTCTTCCACTTCGCGACCGGCAGTCATCAGCAAGTCTGCAAATTCATCGATAATCACTACAATATAAGGCATATACTCGTGTCCTTTGTAAGGATTTAGTCTGCGGGAAAGGAACTTCTCATTGTAAGCCTTGATATCTCTCACAGCTGCAGCCTTCAGCAAATCATAACGGTGATCCATCAATTTACACAATGAGCGAAGAGTATAGACCACTCGCTTGGTATCTGTAATTATTGCATCTTCCGAATCGGGAAGTTTTGCAAGATAATGCTTCTCGATAGGTTCATACAGAGAAAGTTCCACTTTCTTGGGATCCACAAGAACAAATTTCAATTCCGATGGATGCTTCTTGAACAACAAAGATGTAATAATAGCATTCAACCCCACCGACTTACCCTGACCTGTAGCACCTGCCACCAACAAGTGAGGCATCTTCGCCAAGTCAAAAGACATTGCCTTATTGGAAATTGTCCTACCAAGAACTATAGGCAGGGCATATTTCTCAGAATTGAACTTAGGATCTGCCAAAAGTGACTTCATAGAGACAATACTTGGCTTCTCGTTTGCCACCTCAATTCCGATAGCATTACTACCGGGGATATTCACGACACGAACACCTTTGGCAGCAAGTGAACGGGCAATATCATCTTCAAGTCTCTTAATCGAAGCACCTCTGACTCCGGGGGCAGGAACCACCTCATAAAGTGTGACAGTCGGTCCTTCTGTCGCAGAAACCTTGGAAACCTCGATTTTATAATTTCTAAGGGTTGTAAGAATTTTATTATTGTTTCTCAACTTCTCATCTATAGAAACCTGATATACCTGATCCCTGTAATCTTTTAAAATGGAAAGACTTGGCATCTTGTAATTTGAAAGACTCAATCTGGGATCATATCTTTCTCTCCACTGCTCATCGGTCAATCCTTCAGAGAAATCATCCCCGACATTTTCAGCAGGTTTGCGAAAATCGCTCTGTCCACCATCACCAGAGGGAATATCATCTTCGAATGTTATCTCCTGAACATCCTTTATCTCAAAAACAGGTCCCCCCTGAGAGTTGCCATCTTCAGACAATCCCCCATCCTGACTCTCATCTTCTTCACCATCTTCATCTTCCTCCTCATCATTTTCATCCTCCTCGTCCTCTTCTTCATCCTCCTGTGTATCATCATCTTCCACATCTCCCTCATCATCTGTTTCGACATCTCCTTCATACTCCTCACTATTGTCATCCCCATCAGTCAAATCCACTACAGGAGCTTTTCTTTCAAAAATAGAATTGAAGACTCTGGTTATAAATCCCACTACCTTATTATTAAGGAGTATAGCCCAAATCAGCAACAACATTCCGATCAGACATCCTGCAACCACAGGACCGACCATATTCACAAGCCACTGATTGAGATAGAATCCATAGGAACCACCGGCACCCTCTCCAAAAAGGGTATTCAAAGATGTAAACGAGAAAATAAATGAAAACAGCAGTGAAAGGACTATACATCCCATCAGAGACAAGAAAAACAATCTGAGAATATTGACCTTATCACTCTTGAAACAAAACATCGACAAACCGCCCAAGAAGATGGGAACAAGAAATGCTCCTAAGCCAAATGTTTTGGAAACCAAGAAATTGGACCATCTAAAGCCTAATTTGCCACCCAAATTTTCTACAGGAACGACACTTGAGAAAATATTATCATTGGTCAAAAGACTCTGATCCTCTGCCCAAGTAAAAATAAAAGAGATGAGAGAGAGTAAAGTAAAAATTGCCACTATGGCAAAAAACAATCCCAACAAAAACCTGACCACCTCATTTTTGAAAAATTCGGTTATAGGATTGGGAGTATTTTTCTTTATCTTCTTACTCTTTTTGCCTTTACCCTTCTTAGCCTTTGCACTCTTTTTTATCACATTTTTTTCCATCTGTTATTCTCCTTGCTTTACTTTTTCCATTTGTGCTTTGCATTCTTCTTGTTTGCAGCTCCCTTACGGAAAGGTTGACGCTGCTGTGGCTGCAAATTGTTGTTTTGAGCCATAATACCGGGACGGGCAAATTTCTCTTTGCTCGAAATGGTTTCAAGATGAATATGCTCCGGCACAACCAATTTACCACCAGAAAGTGCCTCTATATCTTTGAAAATTGTTTCTTCAGAAACGGTATCCTTATTCCAGATAAGGTATTGCTGACGCATATAGACAGCCATCGATTTGATAATTTTGTCCCTCTCCTCGTCATCGGGCATTGCTGCAATGACATTGACCATATTCTGGATATTGCGGCCATAGTGAGCAGCCTTCAAAGGCTCCGAACTTACCGGAACAGGCTCTGGTTTAGTCATAAAATCCTCTTTTGTAGGAAGAGGATATGGAGAATCTATATCGATATCAAAACCTGAAATTATCTGAACGTGATCCCAAAGTTTATGTTTGAAGTCGGGTTGGTCACGAAGTTGTGGATTCAGAATTCCCATTACCTGCACCACAGCCTTGATCTGCTCATTGCGTTTCTCCTTATCGGGAATCTCTTTCACCTGCTCCACCATCTTCTGAATATGTCTGCCATATTCGGGCATAATCAACTTATCTCGTGTTGTATTGTAATCCATCTTTAAAAATTTTCTACAAATATAGTTTTTTTAGGTTAGTATTTGAGTATCTTTGTGAGCAAATTTCAAGTTATGGAAAATATTCTCATTACAGGTGCCAAAGGGCAATTAGGAAGCGAATTGAAAGTTCTCTCACAAAAGAATTCTTCATATAATTACTATTTCACAGACATAGAAGAACTTGATATCACTTCTGCCGAAGCAATTGAAAACTTTGTCTGCGAAAACAAGATTACAAAGATAATAAATTGCGCTGCATATAATGATGTGAATGGTGCTGAAAACAATATGGACGAGGCGGTAAGACTGAATGTAACTGCTGTGGCATCACTTGCAGAATGTGCTGCAAGACACGACATATACCTTATTCATTTTTCTAGCGACTATGTGTTCAACGGCAAGAAAAAAACACCTTATCACGAATCAGACAGAGCATTTCCAATCTCTGCTTACGGAAAAACAAAACTTGCAGGAGAAATTGCAATTAAAAAATCGGGGGCAAAGAGCATTATCATCCGTACCGCCTGGCTCTACTCGCAATTTGGAAACAACTTTGTCAAAAAAATGATTCAGATAGGACTTGACGAATACGATGCTGATGTGGTAGCTGACTGCTACGGAAGCCCCACCTCTGCCAAAGAACTTGCAGAAGCGATATTCCATATCCTGCCACAATTGGATCAGACCCCACGTTACGGAGAAGTATTCCACTACAGCAGCGAAGGTGTATGCTCCTGGGCAGAATTTGCTGAAAAAATAATGAAGTTGAAACAATTGGATTGCACAATAAATCCAATGATGTCAGAAGCTTACCCATCTCCCGCAAAACGTCCCGCTTACTCAGTTTTGGACAAGACACTCATCAAAACAGTATTCGGAGTCAAAACTTACCACTGGGAGAAAAGTTTGTCCAAAGTGATAAAATTCTTCTAAAAGCTGAAAGAAGTTAAAATATTTCCTGAATATTCTGAAAATCAGATAGGAAAGGAGCAATACGGTCTTTCTCGGAAAGTAACAATTCACTTTCAGGGAGAGACCATTTTATTGCTATCTCGGGATCGTTCCACCTGATGGAACCCTCATAGCCCGGAGCATAATATTGAGAACATTTGTATTGGAAAATGGTATTGTCCTCCAAAGTCAAAAATCCGTGAGCAAAACCGGCAGGAATATAAAACTGCCTTTTGTTCTCCCCACTGAGAATCACCGAAAAATATTTACCGAAAGTGGGCGAGCCTTTTCTCAAATCGACTGCCACATCCTGAACACTGCCGCGAACCACCCTTACAAGTTTTGCCTGAGCAAACTTCCCTTTCTGAAAGTGGAGTCCCCGGAGCACCCCTTTGGACGAAAACGACTCATTGTCCTGGACAAAATCGATATCCAGTCCACTCTTCTGAGCGAACACTTTGTTAGAAAAAGATTCAAAAAAATAGCCTCTTTGGTCTGAAAAGATGCGGGGTTCGACTATAAATAGCCCTTCTATACCGGTTTCTACAATATTCATAGATGCAAAAGTAACAAAATTTACTATTTTTGTCTTTTTAAAACGAGATTATGGCACAAAAACCTTCTATACCCAAAGGAACAAGAGATTTCACTCCTGTGGAAATGCTCCGCAGAAACTATATCTTTGACACAATCAAATCAGTATTCAAACTATACGGCTACGCTCCCATCGAGACCCCTGCAATGGAAAATCTTTCTACATTGCTCGGAAAATATGGAGACGAAGGGGACAAACTCCTCTTTAAAATCCTGAACTCCGGAGACGCCTTCAAAGATATCGAAATTTCACACTCCGAGGGAGAAGTAAACAGCAATGCCGTTGCATTGAAAGTTTGCGAGAAAGGATTGAGATACGACCTTACAGTACCCTTTGCAAGATTCGTGGTACAGCATCGCAACGAATTGGTATTCCCATTCAAAAGATATCAGATCCAACCCGTTTGGCGTGCTGACCGTCCACAAAAAGGACGCTATCGCGAGTTCTACCAATGCGACGTGGATGTCATCGGAAGCAAATCACTTTTGTATGAATTGGAACTTATCCAAATCACATCAGAAGTATTCAAAAGATTGGATATCAATGTATTGATCAAGATAAACAACCGCAAAATACTTTCAGGACTTGCTGAAATCACAGGTCAGGCAGACAAACTTATCGACATAACCGTTGCCATCGACAAAATCGACAAAATCGGTCTTGAAGCTGTAAAAGCGGAACTTGCCGAAAGAGGATTGACCCCCGAAAGCATCCAATGCATCGAGCCCGTATTGACATTGTCAGGAACCAACGCCGAGAAAATAGCTACAATGAGAAATCTCCTTGCCGGCTCACAAACAGGACAAAAAGGACTTGACGAAATGGAACAAGTTCTGTCACTCGTAGAAAAATCCGACATTGCCTGCGACATAGAATTCGACCTGTCTCTCGCTCGCGGACTAAACTACTACACAGGAGCCATTTTCGAAGTAAAAGCCAAAGACTACACCATCGGAAGCATCTGTGGTGGTGGACGTTACGATGACCTTACCGGAATATTCGGACTACCCGACACCTCAGGCGTAGGTATCTCATTCGGAGCAGACAGAATCTACGATGTATTGACCGGTCTGGACAAATTCCCTCTATCGAGCAACTCCGGCGCACAATACCTGTTTGCAAATATGGGTGGCAACGAACTCGACTTCATCCTCCCCATCATCACCAAAATGAGAGCAAAAGGACTGTCAGCCGAAATCTATCCTGAAAATGCCAAACTCAGAAAACAATTTGAGTACGCAGACAAAAAAGGAATCGAATTCATAGTAATCGTAGGAGACGAAGAAATCGCATCCAACACACTATCTGTCAAGAATATGAAAACCGGAGAACAAACCAAAATCTCCACAGAAGAGATAGCGTAAACACCAAATACAAACCATTCACCACCCCTCCTCAAAAATGGAACCAACACAAAGAAAATGGCAGAATGGTGCAAAAAATTAAAGAAAAATTTGGCATTAAAATAAATTTAACTATCTTTGCAGTCCAATTCCGAAAACAAGCGCCCAGCGCAAAGACATATATCGCGGAGTAGAGCAGTTGGTAGCTCGTCGGGCTCATAACCCGGAGGTCAGAGGTTCGAGTCCTCTCTCCGCTACTAAAAAGGACAAATCGAAAGGTTTGTCCTTTTTCTTTTTTTAGTAATCCCCGCCGATAGAGAGGAGACTGTCTACATTCTATTTACACAAGTGACTAAAAAAACAAATGCCGACCCGATTACTCAGAGTCGACACTTGTATTAAATGAAACTTATTTTCTAAATTGAAAACAGCTTGGTCTTATTGAGCGAAAGTGTTACCAGATGGCATCAACTGAAACAGTGTAGGGTGCATTATGAACTGAACATAATTTTACACATAAAAGACCTTACAATCCCACATGAATGTAAGGTCTTAAACTTTTAATTAAATATTTGATAATTAACAAGAGGGTAACTATAAGATTTGTTAGTCTCCCACTTACAAATCATCTTAGATATCCTAATTAGAATAGCTATAATGTTTCTTAATACAATGTACCATCAGAATTAATTCCAAAGACAACTGATCCAGGGGCATAAGTAATAGAGCCATCTGTTGCAAATCTCACTGAATTAGTCCAAGCATATGTATATGTATATGTTCCACTATTACCTTGAATATTAAATTCTATATTTTGATAAATTCCTGACTGGGTTAGGAATCCTATTTGGCAATATGCAGATGAAACAACCTTATTATTAACAAAGGTAGCAACTCCATTTCCACTAAATCTAGGCCATACATACAAAGGACAGCTAGTGGCTTCTACTTCAAAAGTAGAATTTGTCACACTACATAGTACTTTTGAATAAATAGACTTTTTACCAATAAACCTACAATTATCAACACTAAGAATCTTATTAGATGTTTCTTGGAAATAATTTATGGCATTAACATTTTCTAATTCAGAAAATGTGCAATTTTCAAATGTTCCTTGTGCATGATTCAATGTAATTATTGCAGCATATGATCCATTAACTTTACTTCCATAAGTTTTTGTATTTAAGTCCTTCTGAGTAGCTGCTGTAGGTTTAAAATCCACATATTTTACTGTGATATCTTGATTAGCAACTAGTTTACCAGTAATGATAGCCTTTTCGGTAGGTATAATTGATTCTATTTGTTTTTCAGAAGAATTTAGATAGAATATATTATTTTCACCCAAATCATAAGTACCGGCATACAAACCAATAGAATTAATACTAGCATCGTTAAGAGCATCTATAAGTTCTGCTGGTGTTCTTACTATTGCATCATAAGGTGAAGCTGCCACAATAAACCAATCTCCATCTACCGATACTGAATATCCTTCGGCACAAAAGTTATGTCTAGGATTTTCTGATACATTATCAGCAGGGTTGAATTTATAGAATGAGCCACCATATACTTTGATATCGCATCCATCATTACCATTGCTATGTAGGTTCAATACTGCATATTGAGGATCAGCAAAACTAGTTTCATCTTGAGTCTTAGCCTCAAAAGTACCACCATAAATATTAATCTTACCATTACCACTAGCATAAATAACTTCACATTCTTCATCTACTGCACCAATGTAATGACCTCCTTCAATAGTAACTGTTGCACCATAATTTCCTCTTGCCCAAACTGAACGTGTCTTACCTTGAACCTTACCATTACCTTTAATAGTAAGGTTACCATAAACTATGATACCATCACCTTCTCCTAGTTCTGTGCTATTTGATGTATTGACAATATCAAAACCGTTAAGATCAATAACCATTGATTTATCATCAGCAACTACAAGGGTTGAAGGCAACTCTACATGATCAGTAAGAACAACTTCACCACCGTTAGCAGCAGCAACATATAGATTCTCAAGATTTGAATCTGGATAGTTTTCTACACCTTCCCAAGCCTCATCAACAGAAACTGTAAATTCAGCTGATGTTGATACAAGGTTACCTACAATATTTGTTCTGTAATTTTCTTTAACAGGAACATTGGTAAATGTCTGAGAAACGTTTCCTAGTGTAGTTTCGATTACTGCTTCTACTGTTACAAGAGCTTGTTCATCGCTAGCTATAGGTAGATAATCCATAGATATATATTTATACTCTTGAGTAGCAACTACTAGTTTTTCACTAGGAATCAATGCAAAATCATAATTTAGAGTTTGTTCTCCATAACCTTTTCCTTCAAAAGCATTAAAATGAGTTGCCACATTTCCGACACTAATAGAAGATCTTGAAATAACAACATCACCTGCATTGGTAGAAAGACTAGCAAGAGATGTACCCAAATTCAATTGAGCAAATGGACGTCTAAGTTTAATTGATTGAGCTTCTGCAACAGGAGTATAATCATTAATTGAAGCGAAGAAAGCAGCTCCTGATTCGCTATTGTGATGATTAACATCCATTGGAATACTTTTTAGGTCTGTTGTTTCATATGCAGTACCATTTTGTGCCCAGAATATGATATCATATTGTTGATCTTGAATAAGACTTAGAGAAACTGTTGTTGAGACTTCAATTTCTTGACTTGTAGAATAAATCAAAGTGTTGCCATCTGCTGAATAAACTTGAACAAATAAATTGTTCACATTCTCTGCATCTCCAATAGCTTTAGTTCCCATTTGATCGGGAAGTTGTACTGTGAAAGTGGTCAAACCCTCAACTTGAGGTTCAACAAGACTTTCTTGACAAGATGTTGCGAATAACATACCTGCTAATGCAACGATTGAAAGAAAATACTTCTTCATAAAATTTGTTTTTAAAAATTAATAATAAGGTTATTGTAAAATTGTTTGTTTATTTTCGCTTAATCATCTGCAAACTACCTTTAAATCATCTATATAAAGTTCTTGGTGGCGTATGAAAAAGTATTGGAATGATTTTGCGGCACCACCCGCATTAATAATTTTATACAACCCACACTCCTAATTTTTATTCACCTTTATACGCCCAAGTAACCAGCTGGGGCTTTTATTGACACCACCAAAGAACTATATCTCCTCTCATCAATAATTATTGATTATCAATACATCAAAAGAGCATAATCCTCACACTCTATATATCAAGGAGTTGCAAGAAATACACTAACAATCAATATTATCAAAAAGCATATTTCTCTAAATAAGAGAAATATATAAATGCTTAAATCTGATTTTCAACGACTTAGATAATAAAGAAAGAGTGAGTGTCAATAAAGTATAAGAAGACTACCACTATAAATACATTATTAGACTCTTATATTTTGCTATTTCCCAATGATATATGAAAAATTTGTATATCTTTGTAATACAAAATGATTTCTCTTATTTAGAGAAGTTGGATTTAGTGAAATTTTTCTAAACAAATCCACTTCTGGTAAATCTATCGAATCTCTATCATCACCGAAAAAATCACAAAATAATTCTTACAAGATTGATATAAGTTGCGAACGGTTTGGCGAGCGAGGAATCATAGATATGAGGAATGAGGAGATAAAAGGTCTGCAAGTGTTTGAGCCGAAGACGAGTTTTGCAGCCCCCGACTCATTACGAAATAGCCCCGAGCGAGACTTTAGAGAGCACCTTATTCAATAGGAAAATATTTAGGAAACGACTACCAACAAATCGCAATATAATTTTTCGAGCAGAAATACTGATTGCAGTAAATAGACAGACAAAATA
>JAZRBT010000196.1:0-7059 GCA_045635245.1 Candidatus Coprenecus sp. | reverse complement strand
TGGTAATCTCCCTTCCGGAGTAATTATCTGCATAATCCAGATAATATGGAGAAAATACCGCATCCTCATCCTCAAATGTAAGTATGCGAAGATCGACCTCCTCAACCCATTCTCCGGCAACAACATTCAGTTTTACAATTGCACATTTCCCCTGTTCTGAAACAACGGCTATTGCAATTTTCCCTTCTTTGTCAAAATGGCACAAATCCTTTTCAGGGGCAGTCACTGTCAATTGATTCTCAGCAAAACATACTTTCCAACCTTCGGGTTCGCTAATAATATAATCGGCAACATTCTCAGCAGTTACAGCATACACCTCGCTTTTTCCATATTCAACCTGAGCGAGCTCCGGAGCATCTGTTATAACAAACACAGGTGCTGTTTCATCATAACGGGCAAGTTTGAGTTGTGTGCCATCTGCAAGAGTTATTACCACATATTCATCATTTGAGGTATCAACCGATACAAAAAGAGTGTTGGAATCCCCACCCCCGGCTGAACCATCTCTACCCTCAGCCCTCACACCGGTAGAAATCCAGGTCAGACCACCATCAATTGAAATTTCCCATTCCTTTGTATCATCATTGATTCTGACTTGCGGGGCTACAGCATCTTCTCCAGCCTCTCCATCTTCACCATCTTTACCATCAAAACCATTGGCACGCACTTTCTCCCCATCTACCAACAGCCACTCTCCGTCGAGAGTCCAATAATAATTTCCATCGACATCCTCCCTTATGGATATAACAGGGGCATTCACTCCATCTTCACCGTTGGAGATAGTCGCCACAGAACCATCTGAAAAATGAATTGAATAGCCCTCAGCAGTGGTTTCAACTGATGTGACATAGAGATTTCTTTCCAAAGCATCTACAATGGTTTGCAGAGCAGCAATATCACCATTGATTTTTTGCACAGCATCCTCTAAAACCTCTACTCGGTTCTTGATATCCTCGATTTCATTCCATAAATAGGTATCGTCATACTCACAACTTGTAAGCAACATACCTGCAATGGCCATTAGCCAAAAGTTCAAAATCCTTTTCATCATAAAATATTTTAAATGGTTATTAATTGCACACCACTATTATATACTGATTTTGAACCACATAGCAATAGCATAACAATACACCACCGCTATAGGATGCAAAGACGGGGATATAACAATACCCACCGCACCAAAATGCGTCTGACGCTCAATAAAGCAAAAAACAGTAATAAAATAGTACGATCACTACCCGTCTTCCAGCAAGTAATAAATCAATAATGTAAAGGCAGGTCTTCTGACTCATCCGTTGTCGCGCCTTCCCAATCTCAATGATCAGTGGCAAAGAGTGCGTCCAACATTCATCCTCAGGGGATGGGACTTACAGCAACTGGTATTGTTCTAGATTTTCACTAGATTCCCTTTTCACCGATTGTGCAGTATCTCACTTTCGGCTCCTTCAACACCACAAAGATATAAATTCTTTCAGACTTTGAAACAGAAGAATCTAAAATTAATGTACTATAAATATGAATATCCTCTTCGCATTCAAGAAATAGAAGCGAAGAGAATTTTAAATAATCGAGAATCTAAGGCATACTGTATCCCAATGAGATATCGGGAGTTATCAATATATAGGTCGTCTTACCTTTATTTATATAATAGACTCGCTGAACCCATTGGTCATATTCACTGATATAGACCTTTATAGCGACCGACTCGGGGAGAGGCTCAAAATATTGAGTCTGGTGCGGATAAAAATAGGCAGTGGTCATACACACCTCTTTCTGATATTCATCGAACTCATAGAATGAGAGGGATAGTTCATAAGGGGTATTGTTACAAACCTCATACTCTGTCCTAGAGCCCCATTCACAGGCCGAAGTCAGAAGAAGCACCAACGCTAAAAATACAGGCAAACATTTATTTCTCATTCTGCAATTATATAATTTTTTTTACATACTTTGTGAAAAATTCTTAAATTTGCGCACTCTTTCTGCTCGGGTGGTGGAATAGGTAGACACGCAGGACTTAAAATCCTGTGGGCAGAAATGCCCGTACGGGTTCGATTCCCGTCCCGAGCACCAAGAACTCTAAAAGCATTCCCAAAAGGAGTGCTTTTTTTTATTTTACACAGACCTTTCTGAATTTGGTAAAGAATCGCTCAAATCTCTGCAAATACACCGGGAGCGCCACACCCCCTTACAGGCACCTCAGAGGGCAATCACTGCTCCAGGTGCCTTTGTTCCTTTAAGGCGGCCTATAACTTTCAGACCTTGATTCTTTCGAAAAATTTAACACAGAACATCCGATTTTGTAGTCTTTTTTGCTAACAATTATTATCTTTGCCGTTCATTACAAAAGAACTTTTTTTTATGAAAATTGCAGTTCCCACAAGAGATGGTGCAGTAGACAATCATTTCGGTCATTGTGCATACTACACAATCTATGAAGTTGTAAATGGAGAGGTGTCTCAGAAAATGACTATGGCTTCTCCTCAAGGATGCGGTTGCAAATCCAATATTGCATCAGTCTTTAGAGAAATGGGAGTCCGCCTTCTTTTGGGTGGAAGTATGGGACAAGGTGCAAAAAATGTTCTTGAATCCAATGGTATTGAGGTGGTAAGAGGTTGCTCGGGAGATGTCGACCAACTCATTTCAGACTACCTCGATGGAAAAATCAAAGATAGCGGCGAGGGTTGTCACAGTCATCACGACTGTCAGGGATAACCGGTAATTCTTATCTGAAAACACAATCAAAACATTTTTAATAAACAAACAAATGAAAAAATTTCTATTATTAACAATCTCGGCACTACTTCTTGCCCTTACAGCTTGTAAGGAGAAAGATGTTCCCGTGCCCACAGTAAAAGTTACTGGTGGAGAAACAACTGAAAATTCAGTTAGTTTCACAGTTACTCCTACTAATGCTGAATCTGGTGCATACCTTTGTGTTGAAGGTTCACAAGAGATCAGTACTGCTGAAGACATCTTGGCTCAAGGTGTTAAATTTGATGTTTCTAAAGAAAGCACACAAACTGTGTCTGACCTAAGAAAAGGTACAGAGTACACCATTATGGTGGCTGTTTCTGCAGGTCCTCACAAAGTGGCTGCTACCCCTATCAAAATCAAAACCCAAGGTGGCCCTCCTACAATCACTATTGAAGAAGGTTCTGCTTCAGGTACTTCTGTTTCATTCGTAGCTACTACAACCAACGCTACCAAAGCTGCTTATGTTATCTTCACTCAAGGCGAAGCTCCTACTGCTGAAGAAATCATTGCACAAGGTACTGAATTCAATGTTGGTGCAAACGTTACTGTAACCGCTACCGGTCTTGAGGCTGCTACCGATTACATCATCGTTGCTGCTGCTACCGACGGTGAGACCACTGTAGCTTCTGAAGCTCTTGAAATGGCTACTACAAACGGTGGAAGCCAAGACGGAATCACAGAAGTAACCGGTAGAAGATGGCACAAATACAACTATGGTCTTAACATCTACAACAACGAAGGATGTTATGCTTTCATCAATATGTATTTGGATGCTCCCGGTCCTGGTGGTGTTATTCCTGAAGGAACTTACCCTGTAATGTCTTATGATGGTGAATATGACGGTGGTGGAGAGCCTGTTACTCCTGCTGCTTCTTCATTCATCTGGGATATGGGTTCTTTGATGACTTTCGATGATCAATACTACAACACAGGTAACTACACTTCACCTGCATCAGGTTACATCAAAGTTTCTCACCTAAGCAATGCTTACAAATTGGCACTCGACCTTACTGACACCGACGGTTACAATATGACTGGTGTATACGAAGGAGTTGTAGGTTATACCTTTGAACAAGAAGGTTTCAGCAACCCTCCTATTCCTTGGAATGAAACTACCATCGAAGGTAATCTTACTTCAGTAACCGGTACTAACTTTGGCAACGAAGGTGGTTTCTATCTTTGGATGAAAACCGAACAAGGTCCTTATGATATCTTTATGATTCTTCGTAACCCTGTAGTTTACGACGGACTAATCCCTGAAGGAACCTACACAGTTGGTAACTTTGACTCTGAAAATCCTGATCTTCTTGTAATTGACGGTTCTGAAGAACAATCACAAGCACAACTTGAATCAGACCACAGAAGATATCTTGTTGACGGTGGTACAATGACCGTTACTCACGTTACCGGTGGTTACAATCTTGTTCTTGACTTCGAAAACGAACTTAAGACCAGATTCAACATCACTTGGGAAGGTGCTATTACAGACCACTGGGGTGATGGTGTATTTATGAATCCTGAAGGTCCTTCAAAACCTGAAATTGAATGGGAATATTTGAATTGCCAATACTTCAACGACCAAAACTACATCTTGGCTGGTAAAGGTACTCAAGGTGAAGAAGTAGTTGACTTTATGTTTGATATGTATTGTCCTACTTCACTATACCATATTCTTCCTGAAGGTGAATATACATTGGACGGAACTACCCATTATTTCATTGACTCATTCGTAAACAATGAACCTGTAAGCAGCGGTCTTGTTAAGGTAGAACACTTGAAAGCAGGTTACAAACTTTATATTCAAGTAACTACCGAAGAGGGTAATACATACAAACTATCATACGAAGGTATTATCGCTGACTACGAAAATTCAGGTTTCCAAAACCCTCCTATCCCTGGTGGTGAAGAAAACAACTGTACAGTATTCGGTGCAGCAGGCAGCTATGGCAGCACTTCTTACACCCTTGTATTCAAAGAAGGTAACAAAGAGACATTGAACCTTAATGTAAACTGTCCTTGGTCTGTATGTAACATCATCCCTGAAGGTGAATATCCTGTAGACACAAAAGTATCTTGGGATACTCCATCTCAATATGATTACTATGTAAATGCCAACAGCTCATACGCAGGTAGCAGATCTCTAACTTCAGGTCTACTTGTTGTATCACACCTTGAAGAAGGTGGTTACACCATCACTTTCGAAGGAACTGACAATGGTGGCAACACATACGACTACAACTACACCGGTGTTATGGAACCTGCCAATAATTGGAGCACAATCAACAACCCTCCTATTCCTTGGCAAGACATTACTGTAAACACTGAAGTTCTTGCTCTAACCGGTGACCACACTTCACCTGAAAAAGAATTCAGATTGACAGTTATGTTGGGTGACTATCCTTACGATATGTATTTGGTTCTTGAAGCTCCTGAAACAGTACAAGACGGTCTAATCCCTGAAGGTACTTACACCGTTGGTGGAGAGTATGGTATTGGTGCTAACTCTTGGGTAAATGACGGAGAATGGGAAGTAGGTTTCACTGAAAACTCTTCAGTAACCATCACTCACCTTGACGAAGGTTATGGTGTTGTTTTTGCTCTTGAAACACAACTTAAGACTAAGATCAATGCTACCCGTAATGGTCTTATCTTCAAAACTCAAGGTGCTCAATATGACTTCCAAAACCCTGGTTACGAATATCCTCCTTACTATGATATCGTAATGACATTGGGTGCATCAGGTGGATATATCACTACTTACAACACTGGTGTTGAATTGAAGAGATATGTATTCCAAAGTGATGCTGGTGACTATATGGAAATGGCATTCTATAAAGAATCTGCTGAGCCTTACCTACAAGAAGGTGTTTACACTCCTGGTGATGAGTTCGATCCAAGATATCCTTTCGGACCTTTCACATTCTGGGGTAACGGATGTCCTTTGACAGTCGTAGGTTCTGGTCAGTCATATCCTTACTATATGTCAAATGGTACTATCACCGTAGATATCGACGATAACAACAACTATACTATCGTTATGAACTCTTACGCTTGGATTGGTGACGGTAACAAACTTATCAGAGTAACCTACCAAGGAGACCTTGAAGGTATCTCAACCGGCGAACCCAGCAACCCTGGTACCGGTGACGGAGATCCATACGCTGACTACCAAGACACATATATGCAAGTAGCAATGCACTGGAACTCAACCAGTTCAATGATAGTACTTATGGCAAGTGATGATTCATTCGTATACCAACTTAACCTTCTTCACAGCTCAAACGATTCAATTCCTGCAGGTATCTATGACATCGACGATGCAGACGGAGACGAACTTGGTCTTGAAAGCACATCACAGCTAACAGATATGTCTAACTACTACTCTTCTAAACCTGTTTCAGGTCAATTGGAAGTTCAAGTGGATGATAGCGGTAACTATAATCTATATCTTAATATAGTTAATGACCTTGGTGAAAACATCAAGGCAAAGTATAGTGGTCCTATCACTTGGAATTAATAAGATCAATACACTAAATTTGAGGTCAACCTTTCGGGGTTGACCTCTTTTTATTATACCCCACGCACATAATTATATCATTAATATCGGCATAAAGCCTTGCCTTACAAAGAGATTACTCGAAACTTCAGACAGCTGCCATTACCGGATAGTACCAAACAATGACAGCAAATTGTATCTTAACCTCGCTATATGAACTTTATCAGAATATAATGGTTATTCCTATCCGCGCTTCTTGTAAGAGAGGATAGCCCACGAAATGATAAATACGAAGAATACTACCAATGGTTTGATGTAAGGAAGAAGGTCTTTGAATGAGCTTCCCTTGAGGTAGATAAGTCGCATTATCTCAGAGAAATATGTAAGTGGGTTAATAAAGGCAATAAATTGTGCCCACGAAGGCATTGAAGATATAGGGGTAAGTATTCCGGACATCAGGATAAAGATGATTACCACAAAGAAAATGGTAAACATTGCCTGTTGCATTATTGTAGAGTAATTGGAAATAATAAGACCTAATGCTGAAATTCCAAGAATAAAGAAAATGGAGACTCCATACAAAAGCAATATACTTCCTGCAGGAGGCAATGCATACATCAAATAAGAGACAATCAAAGAGAGTGTCAGCACCACAACCCCAATTATCCAATAAGGGATAAGTTTTCCCAGAATAAAAGCATACTTGGGTACAGGGGTTACATTTATCTGCTCGATAGTTCCGTATTCTTTCTCAATAACGATATTCATCGAGGGGAGAAATCCCACAATCAGCGTCACTACAAGGA
>JAZRBT010000195.1:0-1508 GCA_045635245.1 Candidatus Coprenecus sp. | reverse complement strand
TTTCCAATAGTCTCCATTATAAATCTGGGCAGTACCGGGAAGGATAATCGATCCGGCGAATGCCCAACCCACAGCCATTGTGTCCTTGTGTGCCAATGCGTTGAAGTATTGTTTGAAGGAGAACGATGGAATGGTGTCTGTTGAAGAAGAGGATGAAGTGGTACCGGTGTTGGAGGTGTTGTTTCCTCCGCCCATTCCACCGAATCCGCCAAATTGGGCAGAAGCAACCGATATGGATAACAATAAAATAATTATGGTAGCAAAAAATGATTTCATTTTTGAGGGCACATAGTGGGTTAGTTGTTGATTTGCTCGATTGCTCTCAAAAAAGATTCCACTTCGTTGTCATTCTTGAAACTTATGGTAATGCTACCTTTCCCTTTCTCATTGCGCTTGAATTTGATGTTGTTGTCAAAATATTTGCCAACTATTTCAGCCACTTTGTAATATGATTCAGGGATATTGTCGGTAGATTTGGTCTTTTCTTCTGATGGTTTCTCTTTGAGAAGTTGTTGTGCTTTTGCCTCAGCCTGTCTGACAGAAAGCCCTTTTTTGAGAATTTGCTCGCAAAGGTTCTTCTGAGCTTCGGGTTTTGGCAGCGAGAGAATCGCTTTGGCGTGTCCCATAGTAATCTCCTTATCTCTGATACAAACCTGGATTTCAGCAGGAAGCTTTAGCAGACGAAGATAGTTGGTGATAGTGGTCCTTTTCTTTCCAACAATCTCTGCCATAGATTCTTGTGTGAGTTTGCACTCGTCAATGAGGCGTTGGAAACTTAGAGCCACTTCTATAGCGTCGAGATCCTCTCTCTGGATATTTTCGACGATGGCCATCTGCAACATTCCATTGTCATCAGTCTCTTTGATGTATGCAGGAATGGTCTTCAGACCTGCAAGCTGAGAAGCCTTGAATCTTCTTTCACCACTGATAATCTGGTATCTGTCGCCAACTTTGCGGACTGTTATCGGCTGGATGATTCCGAGTCTTCGGATCGAATCGGTAAGTTCCAGCAGTGCCGATTCCTCAAAGTTGGTACGGGGTTGATAAGGGTTGGGAACAATTTTATCAACAGGCAATTCAGAGATAGATGCAGCAGTGGTATCTATCTGCGGTTTTACAGATATCTCTTTTTTGGGTGCAGGCTCTTTCTGGCCCATATTGTCCATTCCTGGTATCAATGCGCTAAGCCCTTTTCCGAGTGCAGATCTCTTTGTTGCCATTTGTATGTTGTTTATGAGTTTTTACTGATAATTTCTTTAGCCAGGTTGGGGTAGTTGTTGGTACCTGTCGATATTGCATCGTACAAGATAACCGGTTTTCCGTGTGGGGGAGCTTCGCTCAAACGTACATTTCTTTGGATAATGGTCTTGAAAACCATCGAACCGAAATGGTGGCGAACCTCTTCCACTACCTGGTTTGCAAGTCGGAGTCTTCCGTCAAACATTGTCAGAAGGAATCCTTCTATTTTTAACGATGTATTGGGTCTTGTTTGAATCAATTTGATGGTA